>JACDEQ010000095.1 GCA_013816225.1 Armatimonadota bacterium
GGAATCTTGCGGCTATCGAGAAAACGCACGACCCGTTCGACGTTAAGCCTTATCGCATTATCGCCTCTGACGATTCGATCACGATCTACTCGATCGGCCCTAACGGCAAAGACGACAAAGGGAAAAGGGGGCCGGACGGCGACGTCGTCGGTTTCCAGTACAGAGATCGCCCATAATCGGCTTGTGAACCCCTGGCCGCCGCTAGCCTACGACGACTGGAAGGACACCTACGCAACCCTGCATCTTTGGACTCAGGTCGTCGGCAAGGTTCGCCTCGCGCAGATGCCGTGGATCAACCACTCGTGGCACGTAACATTCTACGTTACCGCTCGCGGGCTGACGACCTTGCCCATGCCGAACGGAGACCACAGCCTCCAGTTCGATTTCGATTTCATCGACCACAGACTTTTCATACTAACCGACACCGGCGACTCGCGAACGATTGACCTCGAGCCAAAATCGGTCTGCGATTTCTACGAGGAGGTCATGGCGCGGCTCGCTGAGATCGGACCCGCCATCGAAATCCATACGATGCCTTGCGAGATCGCCGACGCGATTCCGTTCAACGACGATCACGAACACGCGTCCTACGACCCCGGCGCGGCGAACCGTTTTTGGCAAGCGCTAGTCCAGGCTGACCGCGTCTTCAAGCAGTTCCGCGCCCGATTCGTCGGCAAGTGCAGCCCGGTGCACTTCTTCTGGGGCAGCTTCGACCTCGCGGTCACCCGCTTCTCCGGCCGCACCGCTCCCGAGCACCCAGGCGGGGTCCCGCATCTCCCCGACTGGGTCGCCCGCGAGGCGTACTCCCACGAAGTCAGCAGTTGCGGCTTCTGGCCCGGCAACGACATGCTCCCTTATCCAACGTTCTATTCGTATGCGTACCCCGAGCCGGAGGGTTTCAGGGAGGCGAAGGTCGCTCCAGCCGAAGCCTTCTACCAACCCGACCTGCACGAGTTTATACTCCCTTACGAAGCCGTTCGCAACGCCGTTTCTCCCGACGAGACCCTCCTAGCCTTCCTACACTCCACCTACGAAGCCGCGGCGGACCATGGTAACTGGGATCGAGCGGTGCTTGAACGACCCGCTAAATAGGTGGAATAGGTACTGCAAGCCCGATCAGAGTTACCGCGATGCGGAAAACTCGGCGCGTTGCCGCATGTGGTCCGCAGGCGAGAGCACACCCCGCTCTTCCCACCGGCCGAGGTCCGTCTCCGACGTCCGCTGCACGGCCACTACCTCGCCCTTTCCGTTGATATCCACGTCGAGGGCGCTCCATGTGGGGCGCTCGCCGGGCGGCAGCAGCGTCTGATGCCGTACCGCGTTTAGGCTCGCCTGCATTTTCTCGGTGAACGTCGTGGGATAGAGGCCCATCCAGAAAACGAACACGAGCAGCGCCCAGCAGAGCCCCTGCTCCCAGGGCTTGAGGTCTCGCAACTTCGTAAGAGACGGCTTCGCCAACGCCCCGTAGAAGACCTTCTGGTACATCCAGAGCAAATAGACCGCCGCGAGCACAACGCCGGACCCCGCGAGCACGGGTATCCACATCGGCACCTGTCCGTTGAAGCCCGCCTGGAAAGCTCCGATCATCGAAAGGAACTCGCCGATAAACCCGTTCATGCTGGGCAGGCCGACCGACGAAAGCATGATGAGGAGGAACAGCATTGCGAACATCGGCATCTGCCGCTTGAGCCCGCCGTAGTCCGCGAACAACCGCGTGTGCGTGCGCTCGTAAATCATGCCGACCATAAGGAACAACGCGCCCGTGCTGATTCCGTGATTGATCGATTGCAATACCGCGCCCGTCAGCCCGTTATGGTTCAGCGCGAACACCCCGAGCATGATGAAACCGAGGTGCGAAACTGACGAATACGCGACAAGCCTCTTCCAGTCCGGCTGCACCGCCGCCATGATCGCGCCGTAGACAATCCCGACGACGGCGAGACCCATCATAAACGGGGCAGCCTGGATCGCCGACTCGGGAAAGAGCGGAAGGCAGAATCGCAGGAACCCGTAGACCCCCATTTTCAGCATCACCGCCGCCAGGATGATCGAGCCGGCAGTCGGCGCCTCGGTATGCGCGTCGGGCAGCCACGTGTGGAACGGGAACATCGGCACCTTCACGGCGAACGCGACCGCGAAGGCAGCAAATAGCCACATCTGGACCGGCCCATTGAATAGGTCGCCTTCCGAGGCCATCTCCTGAAGCCTAATCAGGTCGAACGTGCCGGCCTTGGCGTGGAGCGCGATGATCGCAACCAGCATGAAGATCGAGCCCAGAAACGTGTAAAGGAAGAACTTGATCGAGGAATAGATCCGGTTCTTTCCCCCCCAAATCGCGATGAGGAAGTACATCGGTACGAGCGTCGCTTCGAAAAATGTGTAAAAGAGGATGAGATCGAGCGCACAGAATGCGCCGAGCATCGCCGTCTCTAGGATCAGCAGCCAGATCATGAATTCCTTGGCGCGCTCCTTCACATAAAAGCTGAACCAAACGGAAATCGCCGTGATGAACGTGGTCAGCAGAACAAGCCAAAGGCTGATGCCGTCGATCCCCAGCTTGTAAGTAATTCCGAGCGATTCGATCCACGGAATGCTCTCCATGAGCTGAAAATGGAACGTGTTGCCGCTGAAATTCAGATAAATCCCTATGGAAAGGACGAACGTGGCCAGGCTCACAAGCAATGCCCCCATTCGGTGCACCTTCAGCGCCTCCCGCGGCACGAGCATCAGGAGCAACGCGCCAAAAAGCGGCAGGAAGATGACGAGACTAAGAATTCCCATGGAGCCCACGAAGTTTTACCTTTTCGCACGACTCGAGCGGTAACCTGACGCGAGGATGCTCGCTTCGATCGCGCTGATGCTCACCATGACACCGGTCGACCCGTTCCACGGCGCCGAATGGCTCACCGTTCCGTACAAACCACACGCGATCGAGCGCGCACAGTGGATATGGGCCAAGACGAGCAGCGAGCTTCCGACTGCGCGGAACGCGCCGGCCGGCGAGGTCGTCATTCGCCGCGAATTCGAGGTCGCAAAGCTTCCATCTTCCGCGCGAATGCACTTCGCGTGCGACAACCGCGCCGAGGTTTATCTCAATGGCACTCATATCGGGTCGAGCACGGATTGGAGGACACCGACTGAAATCGATCTAACACGAGCCTTGCGGAACGGTTTGAACTCGCTAAGGGTCGTCGCAACGAATGATTCGGGGCCGGCGGGTTCGACAAACCCCGGCGGCTTCATTGCTTCGATCGAACTAGGGGACTCCGTTATCTTTACAGATAAGTCGTGGACCGCCGACGGCGGCAGCGTCGTAGAGTTGGGCCCAGCGTCCGTCGACCCGTGGCGGCTTCGCGGGATCGACAGCGAGCCGTGCCCCATTTTCCGCAAAGAGTTCGTGGTGCCGTCGCGGGTCAGCAAGGCGACGGCGCGTGTGATCGGCCTCGGCCACTTTCAGCTGCGGATGAACGGCAAGCCGATCGGCGATGCCATTAATCAGGCGTGGTCGGAATACGACAAACGCATCTATTTCCAAACGTTCGACGTCACCGACGCCTTGCGCAAGGGCGGCAATGCGGTAGGAATTCTGCTGGGCAACGGATTCTGGCTCGTCTCGGAGCCGCCTGACGGCCGCGCCGTAAAGGGCGACGCGATGCCCGACTTCAGCGACGGCAGGAAGTTTTTGATGCGGTTCGCAATCGACATCGAGTTGGCGAACGGCGAAAAGTTCGTCGTTGTCAGCGACGCCGCCGCGAAATGGCGCCCCGGGCCGGTAACGCTTTCGCACATTTACGCTGGCGAGGACTTCGATGCTCGCAAGGAGCCGCCGCGCTGGGACCTTGCCGATTTCGACGACTCCGACTGGCAATCGCCGATTATCGCCAAGGCCCCATCGGCCGAATTGGCCGAACAGTTTTGGCCCGGCGTTGCAGGGAAGGACGTCTACCGACCGACCGAGATCAAGAACCCTAAGCCCGGGGTTTGGAGCTATGTATTCCCGCAGAACGCGAGTGCGATCATCCGGTTCACGGTGCGCGGAAAGCCCGACCAGACCTTCCGGTTGAAGCCTTCGGAAGTGATGACCGACGCGGGCGAGGTTCAGCAGCTGAATCTGTGGGGCATGAGGTGCACGTTCGACTACACGCTAGGCAGCGGCGGGATCGAGCGGCACCAATGGCTCTTCCATTACAACGGGTTTCGCTACGTCGAGCTGACCGGCGCCGTGCCGAAGGGAAAACCGAATCCGGCAGGCTTACCCGTAATCGAATCGATCGAGATGATCCACGTCCGCGCCGACAACCGCCAGAGCGGCGAATTTCGGAGCAGCAGCGACCTCTATAACAAAACCCACGCGCTCGTGGACTGGGCCATGCGGTCGAACATGAGCTTCGTGATGACGGACTGTCCGCACCGTGAGAAGCTCGGCTGGCTGGAATGCGCGCACCTTTTGATGCGGACCTTCGCCTACCGGTACGACTGCCGGGAATGGTTCATGAAGATTTGTATGGACATGCGCGATGCGCAACTGGCGAACGGCCGCGTGCTGACAGTTGCGCCGAAGTACCTGATGCGGCCCCCCGACGACATGTACGCGTTCACGGTCGAATGGGGCGCGGCCAGCGTGCTGCTGCCGTGGCAGGCCTACGAGTGGTATGGGGACAAGAGCTTTCTAACCGACAACTACGTGATGATGATGCGGTTCGTGGACCATTTGGATGCAGTCTCCAAGGATGGCATTGCACCTGGGATGCTGGGAGACTGGTACGACTACGGGCATGGCCAGCCGCCCGGGCCGAGCCGTTTTACACCCACCGACCTGAGCGCGACCGCGTGCTGGGCGATGTGCGCCGACGCGCTCGCCGATGCCGCGCAGGCGCTGGGCAAACGCGAGGATGAGCGGAAATACCGGGCCATGTGGATCCGGATTCGCGAGTCGTTCTTGCGAAGATTTTACGATCCGAACGCGCACAGCTTCAAGAACAACGGGAGCCCGCAAACCGGGCATGCGATGGCGCTTTGCGCGGACTTGGTTCCGGAGGGCGATCGGGGCGCTGTGCTGGACGTTCTGCTCGAAGACCTGGAGAAGCGGGGTTACCAACAGACGTCGGGAGACGCTGGGCACCTATTCTTTATTCGGGCGCTCGCCGAGGCGGGCAGGTCGGACGTATTGCACAAGGTCTATTCACGGACGGGCACCGGCAGCTATGGCGGGATTCTAGCGAAAGGGCTGACCGCGATGCCGGAGACTTGGGATGCGATCACGGTGGGCAGCAACTCGCTGAACCATTGCATGCTCGGACACGTGATGGAATGGTTCCACGGCTGGGTTCTCGGCATTCGCCAGGCCGAGGGTTCGGTCGGATGGAAGAGCGTTCTGATCGCGCCGGAGCCGGGCGAATCGACGGAGTGCAAAGGCTTTCTCGAAACACCGATCGGAAAGATCGAGGTCGAGTGGCGGCGGCGAAAAGACCGTTTCGAGCTCGACGTCGCGGTGCCGGCCGGGTGTTCGGCGTCGGCGCTCTTGCCGTTCGGCGAGGTTGCCACGATCGATGGGGCTCCGACGAAAGCTCAGCGTGGGGAGTTCGGACGCTTGCGGGTCGAATTGCCTGCCGGAAGGTCGAGAATCATCTCCCGGAGTCTTTGAGGTATTTGTTTGGCAGCGGGGTGGCCGGGTCCTCGGCCTGCCAGAAGATGGTCACGACCCACCAGCGCTTGCCGTCGTCGAAGAGCTGAAAACTGTTGATGCCGCGCATGAAGGGCTTTTCGTCGTCGGCTTTCGCGCGCGCTTCGTAGGTGCTGAAGACGTGGGCGATGTTCCCGTAGTGCTCGGTGCGCCGGGCGATCTCTTTCTCGAAGAAGCCCCGCTCCTTGAGGATTGGCCCCGAGTTCTCGATGTAGTCTTCGACGCTCATCGAGCGGCGCACGACGTCGCCGTTCTGCCGCTTGCCCACCGCGATCATGCGGGCATCGGGCAGGAACAGGCTCCGCATCCTTTCCCAGTCGCGCTCCTTGCCCGCCGGTCCGGAGATAACGTCGTACACGGCCTCCACGATGGCGTCGATCGATTCGACGTCCTTCGCGGCTTGAGCGAAGCCAACCAAAGAGCAAATCGTCGTCGCAATTCCGAGTGCAAGCATGCCTCTCTATACCTCACGCGGGTGCGAAACGCGGCGATGAGGCGTAAATGCAAGGTGCGCCGCCCCTGATTGGGACGGATTGGACGGGTTGGACGGATACTGGCCTGATGGACCGAGTTCGATTTTCGTTTTCCTATTCATTTTTTTATTTCGCGAAATTGGGAAATTGTCGGGTTTTAGGAAAGTCCTTATCGGCTTTCATTTCAAGGCCGAGCCAAAGAGCGCGGAAATCTTGGTCGCTACTTTCGGTTGGCGAGGGGCTCAATGGCAACCAGCGTTTCGAATTGTTTTATCGCCACAGCATATTTCTGACGTCGTGCCGGTTCGAAAAGCCACCTCGCAATCCTGTGGAATGCGACGTGATGGCGAGGTCGTGGGCTCGTTGCACGCGTCCCTTAGTCGAGCAACGAGATGAATTTGCTAGCCCGACGCACGGCCGAGCGGCAAGAAGCATGTCTCGAATCGAAAGTTAGCAGGCCGCTCAACCGTGGCACCCGAACCTTCGCCTTCACCCCGCCCACCCTGTCGTCGTGCTTGAAGGCCATGCGCGGGGCCTAATAAATCAAGAAAGAGACTGCCACGACGAGTAGCCGAACGATTATGGAAATAAGTCTTTTCGTCACCATCCGACCATTGTTATCGTGCTATGACGATTTTAAGGTGGCACCTCTCACCTCGTCCAAGGAGCTTCTGGCGGGCGATTGCACGCGCATATTGGGATCTTTCGCGAGAACCTCCAACTCCTCACGTGCACGGGCCCGGCCGCACATGGCCGCAACATACAAGAATCCAACGCGGGCGATCTTATTCCTTTCGCTCTTCAACAGCCTTGAGAGATCTTCCTCGGCGGAGCAACCGACAACCTCAAATAGTGCTACTGCAGCAGATCTGCGGACCACGGCATTCCTGTCACGGAGCAGTTCCCTTATTCTTGGCACAGCCCTGGCGCCAATAATCTCCGCTGCCGCAGATACCGCGGATGAGCGAACCACCCATTCAGGGTCATAAGTTGCGCTCATCAGTATTCGGTGATCACCGGGGCCGCCTAAATCTCCCAATGTGTCAATAGCGTCAGACCGCACGACAGCTTCTGGGTCATTTACGAGTGCTCGTGCGGCTACTCGAACAGCTGCGCGAATGTCACGAGCGCCCGTGTCGACCGCCATTTTCCACAGGTCCTCAAGAGCGTCCTGTCGTTGACACCAATCCCTGCTAGCAATGTTCAGCAAGAGGCTATAGACCTGATCCCTTCTCTCCAATGTCATGCTCTTATCCGATGCCTGGAAGTGGTGGTATCAGGTTGCGGGCTGGGTGGCATGGCTTGGTTTGGTTCGGGTGCTGAGGATAAGCGTCCTGGAAGTCTCATAGGCTGGGTCGGTCGTTAGCTTATCCATGAACCCCTCTCGATTTGGTCATCGGTCTCTGCACATCACAGCGATCGACATCAGACACCACCGGGAATCGATCCGCGTAGAACCCGCGCTCGACCAACGCCATTCTAGCTCGCTCTCACACAGTCCCCGTCTGACCGGGTTGGCGTGAATGTAGTCGATGCTCGCCCAGATCGCTTCCGGCGAATAGAGATTGCGATCGTATCCCGGTCCGGGCTGCCGGAATGAAAGGCGAGAGTTTACACGATTCGACATTCGGCGTGGGCAAGCTAGCGACATCTGCTACTCGCGGGAGTGGTCATACGC
>JACDEQ010000368.1 GCA_013816225.1 Armatimonadota bacterium
CGACAAGCCGAAATCATGGATTCCGCTGTCCAATTTCGACGGCATCGAGATCAAAGATTTTGCCGCCGAGATTGCTCGGCTAGCACTGCTGATCGCCGAGTTCCAATGCGACGTGAGGTTGATCAACCAGCAAGAGGCGCGGCTCAACATACTGCCACTCAAGAGGACCGAGCATATCCACACCGGCAATGCTCTGCGGATGGATTGGCTAACGGTCTGCCCGCCAGCGACGCAAAGCGAACAGCAGACGGGCGACCTAATCGGCGTCGAACCCGATCAGGGGGAGATCGACTCTTCGGCGGCTGAAGTCGAGACTTACATCTGCGGGAACCCGCCATACCTAGGTAGCAGAGTGCAGGACGAGAAGCGCAAGGAGGATCTGCAACTGCTCGCCGCGAAACGAATTAAGAAATGGAAATCACTTGACTACGTTGCCGGGTGGTACTTGCAGGCAGCTTAGTACATGAAGGCTGCTAACTCAGCATTTGCGTTCGTTAGCACCAGTTCAATGTGTGAAGGTCTTCAAGTCCCAGTCCTGTGGCCAGAGATTATCAACGACAAGAATGAGATTTTCTTTGGTCACAAGGCTTTTAAGTGGTCAAACTTGGCCAACAACAATGCTGGCGTTTCAGTCGTGATTGTTGGGGTTTCGTTGCGTAGCGCGAAGCGTAAGAAGCATATCGTCAGCGGGAGTGAGGTGATAACGGCGGACAACGTTAACTGCTATCTGCTCCGCGCGCCCAACATATTTGTCGACACGAGAACAAAGCCAATATCAACGCTCAGCACTATGGTAATGGGCGCCATGCCTAGAGATGGAGGGCACCTAATCCTTGAGCGAGAAGAGATGAGTTGTGCTTGTGGCGCGCTGGCCTGAGACGTCCAAATTTGCCCGAAAATACCTTGGCTCCGAAGAGCTGATTAATGGCGGCGAACGGTCATGCTTGTGGATATGCGACGACGATGTGGACGACGCCCGAGCTATCCCAGATATCGCAGCGCGACTTAGCCTTGTCGCCGAAATGAGGTCTAACAGTTCACTGAGCTCAACTCAGGAATTCAGTTCAAGGCCGCACCGCTTCGTATACGTAGCCGGCATTGCAAAGAGATCGACAATAGCAATTGCGGGTGTTTCATCGGAGCGACGCCCATACTTGCCAGTTGCCGTATTGGATGCGGACAGCATAGCAAGTAACCTTCTTTTCGCGCTCTACGACGCTCCGCTGTGGAATCTCTCTCTCATCGCTTCGCGCATGCACCTCGTCTGGATCGCCACGGTCTGCGGCAAGCTGGAAACACGATATCGTTACTCCAAACACCCTCGGCTGGAATACTTTCCCTGTGCCACCGCTCACGGAGAAGAACAAAGCAGATCTCACCCATTGCGCCGAGAATATCCTTTTAGCTCGTGAAGCGCATTTCCCCGCGACGATTGCTGATCTCTACGATCCGGAAAAGATGCCTGACGATCTGCGCCAAGCCCATGAGTGCAACGACGAGACGCTGGAACGCATCTATATTGGCAGGCGCTTCCGCAACGACACCGAGCGGCTCGAAAAGCTGTTCGACCTCTACACCAAGATGGCGGCGGACAAGCCGCGCAAGAAGGGGGCGGCCTGAGCCATGACCACCGACAGGATTATCCCTTCTGTATCGGTCCACACCGCCCATACGGGAGATTCGACCAAGGCCAACGAGCTTGGCATGCGGGCCATGCAGGAGCGCGCCTATGAAAAGCGCGGCGAGCAATATCTGCTGATCAAATCGCCGCCCGCGTCGGGCAAGTCGCGCGCGCTGATGTTCATCGCCCTCGACAAGCTGCACAACCAAGGAGTCAGCCAGGCGATCATTGTCGTACCGGAACGCTCCATTGGCGGCAGCTTCGCCGACGAGCCCCTGTCCCGCTATGGCTTCTGGGCAGATTGGACCGTGAAGCCGCAATGGAACCTCTGCAACGCCCCCGGCATCGATGAGCCACGCGTCGCAAAATCCAAGGTCAAGGCGGTCGGCGAATTCCTCCAGAGCGAAGACCGCGTGCTAGTTTGTACCCACGCGACCTTCCGTTTCACCGTCGATGAACTCGGCGTCGAAGCCTTCGATGGCCGGCTGATCGCAGTGGACGAATTCCATCATGTGAGCGCCAACCCCGACAACCGATTGGGCGCTCAGCTCGGCCAGTTCATCGCGCGCGACAAGGTGCATCTCGTCGCCATGACCGGCTCCTATTTCCGTGGCGATGCCGTCGCCGTCCTGACGCCCGAGGACGAGGCCAGATTCGAGACGGTGACTTACACCTATTACGAGCAGCTCAATGGCTATGAGCATCTCAAGGCGCTCGACATCGGTTACTATTTTTACACCGAGCGTTACCTCGACGCGATCATGGATGTGCTCGACCCGACGGAGAAGACCATCGTCCACATCCCCAACGTGAACTCGCGCGAGAGCACCAAGGATAAGGCGAAGGAGGTCAACGAGATCATGGACGCGCTGGGTAGCTGGGAGGGCGAGGACCCAATCACCGGCTTTCATCTCGTCCGACGGCCGGATGGCACGGTGCTCAAGATCGCCGACCTGGTGGAGGATGATTCGTTCAAGCGCGATAAAGTCGTCAGCGCACTAAAAGATCCGGCGCACCGGAACGATCGCGGCCATGTCGACATCATCATCGCACTCGGTATGGCAAAGGAGGGATT
>JACDEQ010000096.1 GCA_013816225.1 Armatimonadota bacterium
TTCTTATTCCCCGCCGCCCCTGAAAGGCTTAAGGGAGAAGCAGTAGAAATCAGACCGCCCTGGAAAAGGTTGCCGGTCTCCACCCTCAAGGCGTTGCCGCCGGCCAAAGAACTTTCCTTGGATTCGATGATCTTGCCGCCTCCCCAGGACGACAGTGTGACGCCGGTCGTCGCGATCGGCTGCCCGTTGTAAAAGCTCTGAGCGGACAGTGTCGCGGCGGCGGCGAAAGTCATTACGGCTGCAAACTGTTTCATCAATTTCCTCCAGGACCGTCAGTGGATGTCTCGAATCAAGACGCGCTTTATCGATTCGGCACGGCCGGTATCAGATTGGACGTCTATCACCACCCCACAGATTACACTAGCGCCGCTCGCAACCTCAAACTTCTCGGGCATGAGGGTCGTAAATCGGCGTAAAATGATCTCGCGGTCCATTCCGATTATGGAGTTTTGCGGCCCGCACATTCCCACGTCGCTGATAAACGCGGTTCCCTTCTCCAGGATTCCTTCGTCTGCCGTCTGCACGTGCGTGTGGGTGCCAAGAACCGCGCTAACGCGACCCTCGACGTAGTAGGCGAACGCGATTTTCTCCGACGTGGCCTCGGCGTGAAAGTCGATGAGCTTGCAATCTACGTCGCTTCCTTCTATGAATTTGTCTGCCGCCCGAAACGGATCGTCGTACTCCGACATGAACACCCGACCGCAGAAGTTGGCGACGGCCAGCTTCATGCCGTTTTTCTCCAGGGTCATCGATCCCTTTCCGGCGGTTCCGGGCGGGTAGTTGTCAGGCCTTATGATGTTCTCGTGGGCATCGAGATACACGCCGATCTCGCGCCTGTGGAACGCATGGTTGCCGAGTGTAATGCCGTCGATTCCCGAGCGGAAGAGCTTATCGGCGATGTCGGACGTGATCCCCAGCCCCGCCGCCGAGTTCTCACCGTTCGCGAGAATGAAGTCAGGCTTGTGTTCCTCCACGAGCGAAGGCAGCATGGCATCCACCGCCAGCCGCCCCGCCTTCCCCACGATGTCTCCCAAGAACAGAATCCGCATGCCCGCGACAGCGTACCCGGGGCAGGCGGCCCCGACCGCGCACGTAGCAGTTCTGCCGTCTTACCGGACGTCGGTCGAGAAGGACTGGATCGGGAGTTCGAAGGCCACGTGCGCCGAGTTACTACAGGTCCGCCGCCGTGATGAGAGTCCCCAGTATCTCGCCGAAGCTAGCGCCCATAAGAACAACGATCCTTGTCGACGTCGCTGCGGGTGGCTAAGTAATCGATTCCGCGCCGATAATCTACCGTCGCCTGGACAAGCAGGGGACGCGTCTCGGCCAAGTCGTCGGAGATCAACTGGTCGCCGGAGATCTCGCCTGTGCCGTGGCGCGGTGCATCGAGAGCGAACGTCGCATAACCGCAGGCCAACAGGAATGCTCCCGCACGGGACGCCGTCGCCGCATCGCTACCCAACCCGTGGAGCAGAAGCACAATCGGGAGATTGTCGGCATTCGACGGAAGATTAAGGATTCCGGACACGCGTCCGTCATGGCCATTGAAGCCGACCTTGACCGTTTCGATTCATAGCCGAAGATCTCCTCGGCGGTTTGCGCCTGGCGCTCGACAAATTGCGGCGCAAATCCAAACAAAAGCAGTGCTGGCAGCAGCGAAGCGGCGCGGCAAGCATGATGGCGGTATGGCGGTATCCTTTTGGCATGCGCGCTTGGTGGTGCCGGGTCCGCCCAGCGGTTTTCGCCTCCCTCATCTACGGCTTAGCCCGATGCATCGGCATGACTCTGCGCATTCGGACAAAGGGCGAGGAACTTTTGACCGCCAATTCGAAAGGAAAGATTGTCGCAGGATGGCACGGACGCTCGTTTCTCGCAGCTTTAAGGTGGGCGAATCGGGGTTGGTATGTACTGGTGAGTCACTCCAGGGATGGCGAGATCATGACGAAGGTGTTTCAAAAGTTCGGCTTCAAAATCGTGCGAGGCAGCACGGGCAAGGGCGGCGCGCGCGCCGCTGTGGAATGTGCAAGATTGCTGCGAGACGGCGAGGTCTTATTGTTTTCGCCGGACGGGCCGCAAGGGCCGACGCATCTCGTTCAGCAGGGCATTCTCTGGCTTGCACAAAATGGAAACGCCGAAATACTCCCCACGACAGCGGTTGCAAGGCCGAGGAAACTAATCAATAGCTGGGATTCCTATCAAGTGCCTATGCCGTTCGGCAAGGGGCTTTTAATTCTTTCAGATCCGATTTCTGTTCCAAAGGGAATATCCGAAGAGGAAGTCGAGAAAAAAAGGGTGGAGATCGAGAATGCGATCGACAGGGTCGAACTCGAGGGCGAAGCGGAGATGGATTACCTTTGATCTGGCTCCTCTACAATATTGCGCTGGTTCTTCTTGCGCCAATCTGGGTCCCGTGGATGCTCTGGCGAGCAAGCAAGAGGAATGAGAAGCCGAACTGGAAGGAGCGTGCCGGTGAGTACGTGATTCCGAGGAGAATCGATCGCCAGAGAATTTGGTTGCATGCGGTTAGCGTGGGAGAGGTGTTCGCGGCCAGACCGATAATAACGGAGCTCAAGACACGATTGCCAGGCTATGAAATAGTGTTGACTTGTACGACGAGCACAGGAAGATCGGTGGCTGAGCCGATGGTCGGAAAGCAAGTCGACTACCTGTTTTATTTCCCGATCGATATTCCTAGATTCTGTATGGCTGCCATGACCCGGGTCGAACCAGCCGTCGTCGTCATTATGGAGACGGAACTATGGCTCAATTTTCTTTGGGCGGCGAAATTGACGAATGCGAAAACGTGTCTGGCGAACGGACGAATTTCGGAAAAGAGTTTCGGACGCGCTATACGGGCGAAGTTCTTTTACCCCGAAATCTTTTCGAAATTGGATTTGTGTTTGATGCAAACCGACCCGGATGGCATACGTGCCGCTGCACTCGGAGCCCGCGAAACGAAGGTCCTTGGAAACAGCAAGTATGACGAAGCCGTCGAAATCGTCAATGCGAACTGGAGAGCCAAGTTAGCAATTTCGCCTACTGAGAAGCTCATCGTTGTGGGCAGTGCGAGGGGCGAAGAGGAAGAAGACCTCATCATCGCCGCCCTGAAGGGTCTCGATGCCAGAGTCGTCTTCGCCCCTAGACACGTGGAGCGCGACGAGGGCGTTCAGGCAAAAGCTACCGCTGCGGGTTTCAAGACGGGCCTTAGGTCGAAAGGTGAAAGCGAGGCGGACTTCCTTGTCCTCGACACTTTTGGCGAATTAGCATTCACTTATCCCGAAGCTGAGATGGCAATCATCGGGGGCGGGTTCGCCGATCTGGGTGGACAGAACATCATTCAGCCGATGGCCGCCGGCTGCCCGGTGATATGCGGACCCAATATGAAGAACTTTCGAGAGCCCTTCGAGTCCGGCTTGGAGAGAGGCGCGATCAAGGTCGCAACGACCTCAGTGGAACTAAGAGCGGCCGTCGATTTGTTGCTGAATGACGAGCGTTTACGAAAGTCCATGTCCGAAGCCGGGAAGAAGCTCGTCGCCGAGAATCTCGGGGCCTCATCGCGGTACGCTAACGAGATAGTCAAGCTTGCGGAAGCATTCCACGCGTCTCGTACGCAAAAAAGATGACCGACACCACCAAATACCCACTCCTCGAAGGGATCACGGGTCCATCGGACGTTCACAAACTTACCCGCCCTCAGCTTCATGAGCTTTGCACTGAAGTGCGCCAGGCCATCCTCGACAATGTCAGCAAAACAGGCGGGCACTTCGCCAGCAACTTAGGAACGGTGGAGTTGACCGTCGCCCTGTACGCGACATTCAGCCTTCCACCCGATAAGGTGTGCTGGGACACCGGCCACCAGGCTTATCCGCATAAGATGCTCAGCGGCCGGCTTTCGCAGTTCGATTCGCTTCGACAAACCGGGGGCATTAGCGGCTTTCTCAGGTTAACCGAAAGCGAGCACGACCATTGGGGCGCGGGGCACGCTTGCACGGCGATCTCGGCAGCGCTCGGATACGCGGTTGCGAGAGATAAACTCGGCACGGGCGAGCGGGTCGTCGCGATTGCCGGTGACGCCGCGATGACGGGCGGTATGGCATGGGAGGCACTGAACAATGCCGCGGCGCTGGAAACCGATCTCACGGTGGTTCTGAACGATAACAACATGTCGATAGCTAATAGTGTCGGCTCCTTTTCGCATCACTTTGCCAAGCTCCGCAGTCGTCCGTGGTTCCAGGAAGCCGAGAATCGCGTAAAGCGAGCCGTGGAGCGTCTGCCAAAACCGGTGGTAAAGGCCGCGGCAGGGTTCAAGCACGGCGTAACCCACTATTTTGCACCCGAAGACACGGGCGCCATTTTCGAAGAGCTCGGTTTCGAATACATCGGCCCGATCGACGGGCATGACCTCGAAGTGCTGCTCGACGTCTTCGCGAACGTACGCGAATTAAAAGGGCCTGTGTTTGTGCATGCAATCACGGTGAAAGGCAAGGGCTATGAGGTAGCCGAAGGCGATGCCCGGAAGTGGCACGGGGTCACACCGTTCGACCCCGAGAAGTGTGAGATGGCGGGCAGCTCCGGGCCGATAAGCTATACAAATCAGTTCGGGGAAACAATCCTCGCTCTTGCAAAAGAGGATCCGAAGATCGTTGCCATCACTGCTGCTATGCCCGACGGGACCGGACTAACCAAATTCAGCAAAGAACTGCCGGGCCAGTACTTCGACGTCGGCATCGCCGAGCAGCATGCCGTGACTTTTGCGGCCGGGCTGGCCGCCGGTGGGCTCAAGCCGGCCTGCACAATCTACTCGACCTTTCTCCAGAGGGGGTGGGACCAGGTTTTGCACGATGTGGCTATACAAAACCTGCCCGTTCGGTTCTTTATGGACCGCGGCGGGCTGGTCGGCGCGGACGGCGCGACGCACCACGGCGCGTTCGACATCAGCTACCTGATGATGATTCCGAATTTCGTGCTTCTCGCTCCGAGGGACACTACGGAACTGGCGGAAATGATTCGGTTCGCCATGGCTTACGACAAGGGTCCGATCGCGGTTCGCTACCCGCGAGGATCCGCCGACGATTCGCTTCCCGAGGGCCGAACTCCGATCGTATACGGCAAAGCGGAGACCTTGCGCGAAGGCAAAGATGTCGGCCTCGTCGGCTACGGCAGCACCGTTGCGCTAATGAACCGGACTGCGCAGACCCTTTCCGAGCAGGGCATCGAGGCAGAGGTCATGAACGCCCGCTTCGCAAAGCCGCTCGACGAAGAGGCCATCGCTGCACTCGCCAAGAAGATCGGCCGGCTCGTAATCGCAGAGGAGAACGTCGCCCCCGGTGGCATCGGCGAAGCGATATTGAAGCTCCTACACAAACGGGACCTGTCGAATGTGCACGTCAGCCTCCACGCGCTCCCGGACCGCTTCATCGAGCACGGCTCGCAATCCGACCTCCTTCGCGAGGCGGGGCTGACCGTTGCGGTCTTCGCGGAGGCAGCACAAAAGCTCGCTCAGTCGTCCACCCACCCGCGGTAGTACATACCTCCGTAAGTAGGACCGAAAGGTTGAATCCAAAGCGATTCATCGAGAACATTCGGACAGCTTGGCTGTCTACGGAGTTTTTGCATTCAACTCTACTACGCACCTGTATGGAACCGAATGCGGCTCGACGCTTATCCCTCGTTGCACTGTGCGGAAATCTTGATATAATGAACTTTGCTCGGGTGTCGGCGCGGACTCCGGCGACAGACCAACGTTGGCCCATATCATAAGGGAGCACCATGATGAAAAGAGCGTTCACACTCATCGAGTTGTTGGTCGTCATCGCGATAATCGCAATTCTCGCAGCCATACTTTTCCCCGTATTTTCCCAGGCCAAAGAGGCCGCCAAGCAGTCCACCTGCTTGAACCACCAGCGCCAAATCGGCATTGCAACCACGATGTACGCGGGTAACCACGACGACCTATACCCCGCGTGGGCCGCGTTGACTCCGCCCATCAACGGAGGCAACACAAACTTCATGCCGCCGGACATGCAGATCAAGCCGTACGTGGCCGACGACAAGATCTGGCGTTGCCCGAGCGACCGTGGAGAGCGCCAGGCCGTGAACAGCGTTCCTTGGTGGGATGGCAACTATCGCCTGAAGGCGATTCCGAGATCGTATTCGTACGTCGGCCACATCAACACGGTGGCGAGCGCCGGTGATTGGGATGTGAACACCGGCGTTTACAAATGGGTGGGCCCCGGAGACTGGGACATGAGCGGACGATCGACCAGCGAATTCGAGGCACCCGCCGAGACTATCGCTTGGGTCGAGCAGTGGGCGACCGGCGTGCCCGACAACTACGTTGGCGGCATCTGGGGCTCCGGCTTCATCAATTGCGACACAGCCAAACTCGCGGGGCGCAAGCTGCCGCCCGCCGGCCCGGGTGACCAAGGACCACCGGGATGCGGTGGCGCATACAACGGCAAACCCACTCCCGGCCACAAGAAGATGGGCAATTACATTTATGTGGACGGACACGCGAAGATCCAAACCTGGGGAGCGATTAGAAAGAACGACTTCTACCAGTTCAAGGTCAACAAACCGAACGACGTCGTCACGCCGTAGCACCCCGCTCTTCTCCGACACCCACGTTCTGCGGGGAAGGGTCATAATTAGGGCAGCGTTGAAGCTTGTAGTCGCCGTCGTCCATAGTTGTGATAAGAACCGGGTGGTCGAAGACCTCGTTCGGAACGGGTTCAAGTTCACGATCATAGGGTCCACCGGCGGGTTCCTTCGCGAGGGCAACACCACGTTTCTAGTCGGAGTGGAGGACGGTGAGAAGGACGCGCTCATCTCGCTGATCCAGCAGAACTGCAAGGCGCGCGAACAGATGGTGAATGTCTTGCCGCCGGACGCATCGCCTGTCGGCACGTTCGTGCCAAGCCCGATCAAGGTCCCGGTGGGCGGCGCGATCGCCTTTGTCTTGGACGTCGAGCAGTTTGAGCGTTTCTGAGGCTGCGGGGCCCCGGGCCCTCGCCCTTATCGGTTCGTTAGGCGCTGCCGATGCCTGGGTGCCGGCGCTGGTCGCGGGAGAAGAGGGCGCTGGCCAAAGTGGCCTTTCGCGCTCGCTCACCGCATCCTTTCTATGCCTACGGCCTCGAGATGGCCGGCCGTGCGGAGAATGCCAAGCCTGCGTGTCGGTCGCGAGGGACGCGTGCCCCGACCTCCTATTGGTCGAGCCGGGGGGCCGGTCCGACCTGATCGTGCTCGGCCAGATCGTGCTGGACAAGCGCAATCCGCAGCCGCACATCCGCGAGTTCATCCAGGCGCCGCCGGTGGTTGCGCGGTCGAAGGTGGTGCTCGTCGAGCGAGCCGAGCGCTTCAACGCAGACGCCGCGAACGCGCTGCTCAAGATGCTCGAAGAGCCGCCCGACTGGGCGAGGTTCATCCTGACGACGAACGCGGCGAGCCGCATCATCCCGACCGTGCGCTCGCGGTGCCTGCTCGTGCCATGCGACTTCTCGGAGGCCGAGCCCGGCTTCGTCTCGACGATCTCCGGAGGCGCGCCCGAGCTGGCGGCCAAGCTTAGCGAGCCCGGCCAGGCCCCGTTTCTGGAGCAGTTCGAGGCGTGGCTGTCGGCGCTACTCGGCCGCCGCCGTGAGGAGGCGCTGAAGGTGAGCGAAGAGTTCCAGGAGCTCGCCGACCTCTATCGCGACGACGACGACTCCCGCCTAGCCCGCGCCGAGGTGGTCAAGCTCTTCGCCAACTGGCTTGCAGCGAACGCGCGGTCGGACATGCTGCGCGGCGCGCTGGAGATGCAC
>JACDEQ010000369.1 GCA_013816225.1 Armatimonadota bacterium
CTTCGCTCGGCGCGCCTTCGGTTTCAGCTGGCGATGCGACGAGCCTCTCAGGTTCCTCGGCGGCCCCTCCGATTCGCAAGTCACGAGCGAACACAGTGCCGCTGAAATCAAAACAAACAATGCCTCTGCATGCACCCGCGGCCGCACCCGGATTCTCGCGATCGCCGCCTTCAGTCGGCGGAAGGAACGCGCCGATCATTCGGACGACGCCCACGCCGGCGGTCACTGGTCCGCTCCCCGCCCCAGCCCCAGCCCCAGCTCCAACACCGGCGCCCGCTCCCGCGCCTCCGCCCTCGCCACCGCCTGCTCCCCCTGCTGTTTCCACTCCCGCACAGGCGGCCCCGAGCGCCGCAGGTGTGCGCGCGGCTGTCGAGGAGTACGCCCAGGCAATCGAACAGCGAGACATCGGCGCAGTTCGGCGGGTGTACCCCGGGCTCACTCCAGCGCAGCAGTCCGGTCTGGAAAGATTCTTTCAGGTGGCGCGCCGCATCAATGTGACGTTTCGCGTAAGCGCGCTGGAGGTAACCGGCGCAACCGCCGAAGCGCGGGTGGTCGGCACCTACGAATACGTCAATGCCGAAGGACAACCCAAGACCGAGCAAGTGAGCCTCGGCGCAAGCTTCAGACACGACGGCTCTGTCTGGCGGCTCGTGTCCGTTCGTTAATCGAATCTGCGACGCCGCCTCAAGACCAGCGAGCGTGGGCTCGAAAGTGTTGCTCCACGTTCGTCAGAGCCGTATCGGTGCGTCGCATTCCCGCCTTTGAAGAGCCGCCTAGAAATTGTATTCAATTCCGGCGGTGTAGATGAGATCAGCCCGCAAGCCGCCGCGATTCAACGGAAAAAGAGTATTGAGTACCACTGTGACGTTCCTCGTCGGAACGAGCTTGAAACCGAAAGATCCATTCACAATGTCGTCGCGTGTGTCGGGAATGTCGGTGACCTGGACAGTTCGATTGAATGGAGCATTGTAGTGAACGGGCTGCGGGAGGTTCAGCTTGCTGTCCCCCACTTGAAGCTCGCTCACCAGATCGGCCGCCATAGTGACGCGCTCGGCCATCCGGTGATCGAATCCGACTGTGCCGACTACCGCGTCGTTCTGCCGTTTGCCGGCGCGGAAGAGGTAGCCGACGTTGGCGTGGGGAGAAAAATCGCCGTAGCGGGATGAAAGTATGGCCAGGCCGCGGGCGGCGAACGATCCCGACCCGAGCTCGTCCTTGCTACTGCCTGTAGGGAAACGAGCGTCGAGCAGCAAGGCAAAACGTGTCGTCTGCGTTTCGCGGACGTTGCCCTTCATCCGAAGCGCAACGTCGCCAAGGCCCGTTGCCGAACCTTCGGTCTGCCGAGACGCGCTGAGCACCGGGTCCGCCGAGGTGCCGGAAAAGTAGTGTGCTGCCATCGTTCCGCCAAAGGGAACTATGTCCGCCTGGCTGCTTCCGCGGAACTGCGTTTGCACCACAGGGATCACAACTCCGACATCGAATCGGTCAGTTAGCCCGTACGTCAGGTAAGTCGAGGTGACGCGAACGTCGAGATCGATGGAAAGCCGGAAATTGATGACATCGTTCTCGAGTACGGGGACCCCCATCTTCGCACAATTATCCGCAAACGTCCCGCTGCATCCTGGAAAGTCGACATTCTGGTGTGTAAAAGTGAGATTGATGTTACGCATGTCGGCGCCGCGCAGGGTCGAGAAGCGAAATCCACTCCGGCTGACTCCCGCCAGCACACGCCCGCGACCAAGCGTCTTTGCCCGCTCGGCGAAGATCGGGCCTGAAGAAGTGGACGTCGGCACCGGCAAACCGGCGACGAATCGAAAGGTTTCTCCGCCACTCGTCGAGCCGATGGGAAGATTCGCGACGCTGCCACTGATTGCGTCGGTGATAAAGCTGATCACAGACGCGTTGGTCGCCGCCGAGGCGGGAATGAAATGCGAGCCGTGCGCCTGAAGCGACACTGGGTTGGTCGGGCTTGCTGATCCTGCCAGGAAGAGTGGCTCTTGCCCCGACCCAAAGATGAATAGCTCGGAGATCTTCTCGCGGAGTCCGCCGCCCTGGGCAAAACCAAGGGATGGAATCGCGATCGGAAACAGACAGCCGATAAGAAGAAGTTTAGTTCGCATTGGTGGCTGAATGGTGGAGTGAAAGCGAGATAACACGGTGCTTTGCCGCGCCCTAGAAGAAGAACATGCCGCCGCTCGTTCCCTCGAATCTTGGATTGACGCCGTTGTTGAAGATCGAGCCGAAGGTATAGCTAACGCCGATGCCCCCGAAGTAAAGAGTCACGAAGGTGAAATCCGGGTTTTTCATACCTGGCGAAGGTACGGAGAGCCACGCGATTCGCGCAAACTACTTCCAGACGAACGCAACTGGCGTGTCCAGCGATTCGAACCAGACAGTGCGCGACGTTACTGACCTGGATTCACAACTGCCCGCGGCGGCGGTGGCTCCGGCAACCGCTTGACTCGTTCGACGAATAGTTGGTAGCTCGGAGTGTAGTCGCGACGATTCCAATCTTCTCCGAGCTCTGCATCTGCTTCACCGAGTGACGCTGAATTACGTGGCCGATCTCGTGCCCCAGGACTCCCGCAAGCTCGTCGAGTCGCTCTTCCATAGGCGCAGTCTCCAACCAGGGCATCGGCAATCCTCCTGACTTCGTACTTGTCGATTCTCGATAGTGCCATGATTGATCC
>JACDEQ010000370.1 GCA_013816225.1 Armatimonadota bacterium
GCGTCGTAGAGACTCTTGCGGTCGGTAATGTCGATAGCGATTCCGACCGTGCCCGAAATGTGTCCGTCAGCGGAGCGCAATGGCTCGACGCGGGTCTCAAAAGATCGTCCGCGCCATTCCACCTCGTAGCGAACCAATTCACCCTGGAGTGCCCTCAGGTGGGCCGCCAGTGGAGTGAAGCCGGGATCCCGGGTCTTCAGAACCTCGTAGAGTGTCATTCCCACCTGCTCGTTCGCGCTCATTCCGATCAAGTGCAGGCCGGCGCCCTGAGAGAAGGTAATGTTGAGCTTGGCATCGGTCGACCACAGGTTTACCGGCACCGATTCGAGCATGAAGTTCAGCCGGCGCTCGGTGTCGGACCCGTTCTGGCGGCTGTTGGGCAGAGCTTTTGGCGGTCGCGAACGAGCGCCCCCCCAAAGACGCTTAAGGAGGTTGCCGAGGGGCTTCAGCGGCCGGGTCACTAAGGAAGGAGAGATCAAGTTGCCTCTCATTCTCTCACCAATCGTATTGGGGCGCAATGATTTCCTGCCATACTGCACCCTCGAATGCGAATAGGGGGGCTTAGCGTGGGTTTCCGCATCCGGAAGTCGCGCAACGAAAAAAGGGTTGGCAAAATGCCAACCCTTTTCTTCGTACCTGGAACAGCTAGTGCCTCAGTTGCCGCAGGCCGTTCTAACTCGCGCCGCATCTCCGGGCATATAGATGGCGAGAGCGGTTGCCTTCTGGGTCGCCGACTTGGTGCCGATGACTTCGCCGAGCACCTTCACGCCGCTCTTGGACTGCGTGACGGGATTGACGATGATCGCGTTGGCGCCAACCTTGGCGGCTCCGTTCCGAATCTGCTGCTGGAGCTGATTGTCGGTAGTCCAGACGGAGTTACCCGAGGCTTCGATCCAGGCAAGCTCGTAGTAATCGTAGGGGACATCCGCGCGGCTGTTGTAGACCGCAATTGCCGCCGCGCAGGTGGGCGCGCGATTCATTCTGGGATTGACGTCGGTGGTGGTTTTCTTGACGCCGGCGCAGGCCGCGCCGACAGCGAGGACCGCCGCGAGCGTAATGCCCCTGAAAGAAGTATTTGCTATCATGGTTACTCCCTGCGTTTGCTTGGGTGGATGCCCCTGATCATCAACTGGGGCGTACCTCAGCATTTGCAAGGGAGAGGCCGTTCCGCCATCACTGTTGAGCCGCATTAGCGGAGCCAGAGCGTCATCACACCTTTCGGCACGATGACGGGAACAGGAAACCCGACCGCCGGGCGGCTAATGTACGAACGAAATTTTTTCCAACAGGAGCATGTATGATTTCTGCTGCAGCTTTTCCGAGACGCGTCGTCATCGCTGTTTGTCTGATTGTCGGGCTGGCGGCTACTGCCGCTGGCCAGGGCGTAACCACATCATCTTCCCGATACTGGAAGGTGGTCGAAGACGCACTCGGGCGGAAAGGCACCGCAAATCCGGGAAACGTTCTGAAGTTCGGGTTTCCCCGCAACGATCTCGCGGTGGTGTTGGACGGCGTCACGCTGAAGCCAGCGCTTGCTCTTGGGTCCTGGGTCGCGTTTCAGCGAATTGGCGATCACGCCATGGCGATGGGCGACCTGGTGCTGCTCGAGGATGAAGTCGAATCAGTGATGGCCAGCCTCCAGCAAAACGGGATCGAACAGACCGCGCTGCACAATCATCTGGTGGGTGAGCTGCCCCACGTGATGTACATGCACATTCGCGCCATCGGCAATCCCGGCAGGATCGCCCGCGCGGTGCGAATGGCGCTCGAGTTCACGAAGACACCGCTCGAGCAGGCGACCGCAGCTCCCGCGGCAGCGCTCGACCTGGATACAACTTCGATCGTGAGGATCATCGGCGTGCGAGGGAAGGTCAACGCCGGCGTGTATCAGCTGAGCATTCCACGACGTGAGAAGATCCGTCACGACAAAATGGAGATCCCTGCCGCAATGGGTGTGGCCACCGCCATCAACTTTCAGTCGACCGGAGCGGGGAAGGCCGCCATCACCGGCGACTTTGTGTTGCTGGGCCGGGAAGTGAATTCCGTGATCTGGGCGCTGAGCGAAGCGGGGATCAAAGTCACCGCGCTCCATAGCCACATGATCGGCGAAGATCCGCGGCTTTTCTTCATGCATTTCTGGGCAATCGATGACGTTCCCAAGCTCGCCCGTGGTCTGCGGGCGGCGCTCGATCGAACCGGCCCTCGGCGATGAAGGCTACCGCTTCGCGCCCTTCGGCAGATCCTCACAGGCCACTCCGTCCTTGTCCCCGTCCAGTCTATTCGTGTCGTGGCCGATCCCGCCCGCTTTGTCAAAAAACCGCTGCGCGTCGGGCTGAGCCGAAAAATCGGCACAGTTGTATTCGTCCGTGTATTTCGCTCCAGCCGTGCCTTCCGGCACGACGTTCCCATTTTTATCGCGCGTCACGCGCGTGATGATCTGGCCGTTCGCGTCGCGCCTGATGTTCCCGTTTTGATCGCGGAGAATCTTGGCGTCGGACGGGGAAGATCCTTTCACGATCTTCCCGAGGTCCCAGTCGTTATTCGTCGCCTCGAGACCGAAAGCGCCCGCGAGAATCGCAAGCAGGCCGATCAGAATCGGCTTGATGATCTTCTTTGAGCCTTCCGACGCATTTGCGACGGGCTTGAATTTGGGTATCGGCATGTCTACGAGGCGGAGTAAAGG
>JACDEQ010000371.1 GCA_013816225.1 Armatimonadota bacterium
TCCGGAGACGTGGCCACGAAGCTGGCCGTGGACGCAGCGGGGAACGTTTACGTCACTGGCTACTCCGTTGGCGTGGGATCCAGCGCCGACTACGCAACGATCAGGTACGATTCCAACGGCAATCAGCTGTGGGTCTCTCGCTACAACGGCTCAGGAAACGCTCCTGACGTTGCCAAGGCGCTGGCCGTGGACGCAGCGGGGAACGTTTACGTCACTGGCTACTCCGGCGGTGACTACGCCACGATCAAGTATTCCCAGACAACTACGGTTTCGCCATCGTCATTTAGCCTTTTCCGCGGTTCGGTCATCAGCGGAGATCTCGATAGCCTGCTCGTGAGCGACGACGATCGGCTTGTCATGAGGCCGGGAGTCGTGTTCTCGTCGCAGGAGCCGCCGATTCAATTGATCGTGAACGCGACCTCGCCTAACGCCACGCCATCGAGACTCGAGTTTTCGGTGGAAGCGCATTGCAGCGTGCCGGATATCTCGCAGAGAATCGCGCTGTACAACTTCGACACGCAAGTCTACGAGACGCTGAACACGAGCACCGCCATGACGTCCGACTGGAGGACCACCGTCGTCGTAACGTCGAACCCGGAGCGATTCATCGGCCCCAACCTGGAACTGCGATCGAGGGTTGCCTACAAAGCGCAGGGGCCGGTTTTCGTCTACCCGTGGTTTGCGCGGGTTGATCAAGTGAAATGGACCCTGACGGATTAATTGTGTAGAAAGCTAATTCTGCACACCCGGACCGCGCCGTAAAGACACCTGTTCGCAGAGCTCGCCTTATACAACCCCACCGAATCAACTGCACACTGAAAGCTCGGGCCTGTTCCAGACCGAGCAAGGAGAAAGCGATGAAACGATTCTTAATGATTTCGACAGCCGCGGTGGTGGCATTGGCATGCTCCGGCGTTGCCTTCGGCCAGCCGACTATCACCAACCTCGGTACGCCGGGCATTTACTCGGAAGCCTACGGCGTGAGCGGCGATGGCTCGGTCGTCGTCGGCCCGCAGCGGCTCACCGGACGTTGAACCCACCGGCCCGATTGCGACAAGCAACGACCGAACTTCAACCCATGCATCCCTTTTTATAGTGACCGACTCCCCTTAAAGTTTCCACCCCTTGAAATAGAAGGTTCTCCCAAAATCAACGCCGGGTGCCCAGGATAAGCGGCTACGGACCTTCGGGTCCACTAACTCGTGCTAGCTTATCCACGACGGGCTCGTGTCCAGGACAAGTTCCCCTAAGGTTCGCGAGACCGGGAGGGGTTCGTGGATAAGCTAACGGAAATGTTCAGAGCGCGAAATTTGTGAGACGCTTTATCCCGGCCACCCGAAACACTTACGTTTGCCACCCGCCCGATCAAAGCTTGCGAAGGCCTCCATTTCGGGGCCTGTTACGACGGAAGCCATTACCAACCCCGTGATGCCAACAGCTCCGCCTCCGGCAGCGAAGAGACGCCGATGCCGACCATGGGTTCGCCTAAGTCGGCGCTTACGCGGGCGAGGAGCTTCGCGTCGTTGTAATGCGCGACGGCTTCTACTATCGCGGAAGCGCGGCGGGCGGGGTCGCCGGATTTGAAAATTCCGCTGCCCACGAAAACCGCTTCGGCGCCGAGCTTCATCATCAGCGCGGCATCGGCAGGAGTGGCGATTCCGCCGGCGGAGAAATTCGGAACCGGCAATTTGCCGGTGCGGTGGACTTCTTGCACTAATTCAAACGGCGCGGAATGTTTTTTGGCGAGAGACATCAATTCGTCTTCGCGCGCGTTGGCAACTTCGCGCATTTCGCTAATTATCGAGCGCATGTGGCGGACGGCCTCGATGACGTCGCCGGTGCCCGCTTCACCTTTCGTTCGAATCATCGCCGCGCCTTCGCCGATGCGCCGCAACGCCTCACCGAGATTGCGCGCCCCGCAAACGAACGGCACCTTGAAATCGTGCTTGTAAACGTGATGGTCAGGGTCGGCGGGTGTTAGGACTTCGCTTTCGTCTATGTAATCCACCTCGAGCGCTTGGAGGATTTCGGCTTCGACGAAATGGCCGATGCGGCATTTGGCCATAACCGGAATGCTGGCGGCGGCCTTGATTCCGAGAATCATCTGCGGGTCGCTCATGCGTGCGACCCCGCCGTGGAGCCGGATATCCGCCGGAACCCGCTCGAGCGCCATTACCGCGACGGCGCCGGCCTTCTCGGCGATTATCGCGTGCTCGGGCGTGACGACGTCCATGATAACGCCGCCCTTGAGCATCTCGGCGAGGCCGACTTTCAGCCTCCACGTTCCCGTGGAGGGGTTTTCGGTTTTCAGTTTTCCGTCTTCGGAAGAGGAGCCGTTGGTTTTCACTTTGGTTAATTATATCTGTAGGGAATGTTTGTCGGTAATTTCGAGGACTTGTCGGTTGCCCGCGTAGGCATTTTGGGGGACAAGCAGCACCCGGGTCGGGGTATAATAGGGGCGTTCGGCAACGAACGACTAGAACTTTAGACCTGACCTGTCCCCGTCACGGGGCGAAGACATCTCTCGCCGAAGGCTCTTTTAGGAGGCGACGAGATGACAGAAAAGATCACGAGCAGGCCCGCGGCACCTATTCCCCTTAGCGCAAGGGAATCAGAAGTTATGGAATTGGCCGCGCAGGGGCTACTCGACAAGGAGATTGAGGCGAGGATGGGGGTT
>JACDEQ010000372.1:0-1877 GCA_013816225.1 Armatimonadota bacterium
ATCAACGGCTTGCCGCGCCGCCCCTGGCCTTCAAGCCGGCCCAGCGTGATCGGGTACTCGCGGCGAATCCGGCTCCCTTCGACGACGCCCCAGCCGGCAGCCGCCAGGGCGGGGTCGATGTGCTCGGCTCGGGTTTCGGCTTCGTTCATGGCGATTAGCGTTTAAAGAAGCAACTCATTTACAGATGGCATGTTACGGCAAATGCCGTCTAATAAGACGCTCAGCGTTTAAAGAAGAATCAAGCCCAGAAGGGCACATATTTCCAGTAGCGGCTGGACTTCTGGGTCGGGTCCGCAAGCTTGATTTTACCTGCATCCACCGTTGCCGAGATTATCTGGGACACGGTCGCCGCCTTCTTCGCCGGAAGCTTGAACCGCTCCCGCAGACTTTGATTGGTCATCTGTTCGTTCATCACATAACGCAAGCAGCAGTGCTGGTAGCAGGCGCGAATACGGTTGTTACGATCCATCTCGTCAATCTCCAAGTGCGAAAAGAGCACCGCCGTCGTGCGGCGTTCACCAACGCGGAAATCAGGCGCGGGCAGTTGGAAATCCTCAACTGCCTCTATCACCTTATCGATCCCGCTCCCCTTCTCCTCGCAAATGCCCAGCCGGCGCATCAGGTCGGCCAGCCGTTCGTTGCGTGATTGGTATTCATCAATGAACCGATCCGGCGAGATGAACGCCTTTCCCGGATTGGAGATCTCCATCCGGTCCTCGTACAGTTCGATCATCACGGAGGTTCCCGTCTCAGTGAAATCCTGGTGGATCAATGCGTTGGCGACCAATTCTCGCACCGCGACCTCCGGAAACATCTTGACCTCCCGCCGCAGCGCCTGCTCGATGATCTCATTCGAAGGCACCAGTCCGTTGATGAACTCCACAAGCCCTTGAAAACCGACCGCGTATCCCTTCGCTCCCACCGTATCGGTTTTTGTTTTCAGCTTGCTCTTTCCCTCGTAAACGATGACGCGCGGCGCCTTCCGCGCCAGCCGGCCGAAATCCTCCAACTTCTTCGCGAATAGCATCGCCCCCAGATTCGAAATCGTCCAGCCGATTCCCTGGCGCTGAATGAGTTTCTCGCTCTCGAATCGCTCCAGCACGCCGGCCCGGTTCACCGGATACGGCTGGCGCCGCAGGTCAAAGTAGCTTTGCGTGTCCAGAAGTTGCACCACCTTGTCATCGTCGCAATCCGTCAGGGCCGGCTGGGATAGCCAGTCCGGCTGGCCCTCGGCAAAGATCGCTTTCAATTGGTCGGGCGACATCGGCACCAGTTCCTCGCCCGCCCGCATGAGGTACCTGCCCTTGAAGTGGACCGGCTGACCCACGGGCCGGGACGGGATATGAAATACCAGCACGCGCCCGCCTGGATGCGTCACTTCATCAAATGTGACCTTCAATTGCAAACGTTCGTGGAGACCAGCCACCGTGCGCTCGGGAACGTCAAACGCCTTCGTGCCGACCACGCGGCGCGGCACTTTGTCGGTTAGGCCGAGGATTATCCGCCCGCCTCCATCGTTTGCGAGCGCCGCGCAATAGTCCACCAACTCCTCGAAGTCGAAGCGGTTATTGGCCTCTTTGAACTCCAGGTGTTCGTTTTCTGAACGAATCGATAGCAGGGCGTCAATCTGTTGAACAGTTGTGGTGATGGCGCGCCTCCTACAATTGGCCGCTGAACGCCCGGTGCAGCAGCGACTTCTTCAACTCGTCGAGCGCGGCGAGCTTTTGCTGGTAGAGGGAGGCGAGACGCTTGGTTTCGGTGGATAAATTCTCAAGTTTTGCTGCTATTTCTTCTTGTTTCGTCAACGAAGGGAACGCGACGGTAACCTTTCTCAAGTCACCGATGTTAATCTGCATCAGAGCCGCGCCGTAGGTCTT
>JACDEQ010000372.1:1887-2659 GCA_013816225.1 Armatimonadota bacterium
ATTTGGCTCTGTACAGCTTCCGAAGTCATCAGGAAGTAACCAAAGTCTTGGCGAAGAAGTGACGGAGCGAAAACAATCGGGACGATGCCCCGAGTAACATTCGCACCCGCAAGTTCCGATGCGGTCACGGAAACGACGCCCGTGCTTCCACGAACACAGAGCAAAAGTTCCCCGCCGCGCAGAGTTGTTCTTCGATAGCCATCGGCGAGCTTGGGATCGATGCGTTTCAATCCATCGAGCGTAATCGTCTTCGCCGTCAAATCCGTGGGGCGAACTATTGGCATTCCGTTCGTGTATTCGTGTCCCGGCTGGACGATGCCGTATGAGAGAGTGCATTGCGCATCGACCATCTCTTTGAGCGACTTCTCCACCCACCCCTCGCCCCGTTGGGTGAAGACGGCTTGCAGGTGGCTTTCGAACAGAGCACGGGCGTTTTGGAGGTTCTGCGCGGCGTTGGCTTTGGCGGTCGCGATACCGTCAAACGCTTCATCGAGGATGCCGACGATCCGCCGCTGTTCGGGGAGCGGCGGTAGCGGGATCGGAATCTCTCAAAGGTTGCCTTGATTTAGCTTTGGGACCGTTAAGCCTGAAACGAAGTCGGACAAGTCGGAATGGTTGAGATAGTGAATCAGCCAGTTGTCGATGACGGTATCGCGAAGCGGCCTAAGAACGTGCGCATGGTTGTTCACCCAGCATCTGCCTTCTACCGCGAAAGCCGTGTTTTCGCCCGAAGCCCACTTCGCGCCATCCTCGCCAACCAGAACAAGAGGTT
>JACDEQ010000373.1 GCA_013816225.1 Armatimonadota bacterium
GGCTTCGCTGGCGCTACCGCCGTTCTACTTCCGGCCGGCGTCGGACGATGGCATCGCCGCGTGGTTCCGCGAGTTGCTGGACGCGAGCGAGCTTCCGTGCATCCTCTACAACATCCCCCGCGCGACCGGTTTCACCTTCCCGCGGCCGCTTGTCGAGGATATCTTCCGACACCAAAACGCGGCAGGCATCAAGGATAGCTCCGGCGACGCCGCGATTCTTGACGAGTACCTCTCACTGGGCAAGCCCGTGTTCGTGGGGGACGAAAAGCTGATTTCGCATTGCCTCGCTAACGGCGGCGCGGGAACGATCAGCGGGTTGGCGAACAGCTTCCCCCGGCTCGTTTCGCGGCTTGTTCACGAACGGAGCGAAGTGCTCCAAACGTTGGTCGACGAAGCCGTCGCAAACGTGAAATGCCACCAACAGCCCGCTGTTCACAAGTGGGTGCTCGAAATGAAAGGGCTACCCGGTGGCAGGGTCCGCGCGCCGTTGGACCCACTGCCCGACGATTCAAAAGCCCAGGTGAAGGAGTTCGTCGAGCGGTTCGGCTTCTAGCGGGGTCGATTCGGCTTAGTCCCCACGCGATCGGGAGCCCGGCGTGATTCGCTCGGTGCCGATGTTCGTTGCAGGCTTCTGCTTACGAGCGTCACTCTTTGCGTCCCTGAATCACTGCATCTTTGGGAAAGATCTCCGTGACGAGCGCGACATATTGACGGCGTGCCGGCGCGAAAACTACCACTCGCCGCTGCCGAGGGCTTGGTCTGAAGGATGGAGCAACAAGATGAGACATTCGAAGCAGAGCTCCAAATCGGTGGAGCTGCCGCCCTTCCCTTCGAACCGTATGAGGGCGCGCGGCATGGGGGAACAAGCGAGAGCAGCTTCCACGGCAGCATGTTAGGTAACGCCTTTTCAGTTTTCATTCCTCGTCCCGCACCTTTCGAGAATCGAGGGTCGTAGAGCCTCCGATCTTGCAACATGGCTTTCACATCGGCCTGCTGTCCGAGCGACAGCGGCCGTCCTGCGGAGATGATCTTGTTATCCTTCAGCCGGTATGCCGTTGCACAGGCCGATTCGGACATCGTCGCCCACGCGTCGGGAAATTTAGAAAGGGGAGGCCGGGCGGGCCGCAAGACGCCAGCGTGAAAACAACCGCTATCGCGACCACTGCGTGCTTCATCACTTCGCCTCTACCGGAATCCCGCCAACGGCTCCGACGGCGAATACATGGTCATCCTTGTTGACCTTCTCGATGGTCGTTTGCGACACGGCGCCGACCTTGCGCGATGATTGCCATGTTGGGCTCGTCGTTTCGCGCCAATAGACCATATACTCCGTCCCAAGAACCGCCACCCATTTAATCGTGGTGTCGTGGCCCTGTCGGCGATCGATCTCCACATCCGAAGGCGGAGCACCGGCGTTCGCGAGAGCCGAGAGCACCCGCAGATTCACCCCAGCGACGTTGGCCAGGAAGGAAAAGTCCATGTGCTCCGGCAAGTCGTCCTCGGTGTGCTGCCGGGTGTATTCCTCGTGCACCTCGACAAACCGCACCGCGCTAAAACCCTCGTCGTTGAATGGCGAATGGTCGCCGCCGCGCCCGAACCGGTCCTTGCGAAACACGAGCTTCACGCCGAATTTGTCTTCGCGCACGAGCCACGCGATGAACCGCGCCAGCTCTCTGCTTCGATGCGAGTCGCTCGCTTCGCTGAACACCCGAACCCGCTTGTCGTCCTTCTGCCCGTTCCTGTTCGAAGACGAGCCGACGGTGTCGTTGCTCAGCACCGCGTCGATTTTCCAGCCTTCCGCCCTAGCCTTCTTGGCCATTGCACGCGACCCATGCAGCCCCTGCTCCTCGCCGGTCCAACCGACGAACTTCAGTGTATGCTTCCATTTGCGCCCGGCCATAGCCCTCGCGACTTCCAAGGCCAGCGCGGTGCCGCTCGCGTCGTCGTTCGCCCCCGGCGCGCGTCCGTCGATCCCGCCCTGCAGATTAAGCGAATCAATATGCCCGCCGACGATCAGGGCGCGATCGTCCTCGCCAGTCAGTGTCGCCACCACCTGGACGACCTCCTTCTCCTCGGGGATTCGACGGCCCTTCGGCGGGGTGTAGGTCATCAGCTCGACCTGGACTCCCGGAATCTTGCGATACTCACCCGCCAGCCAATCCGCCGCGTCATTCAGCGTTGGCGAGAACGTGTTGCGCGTGTGAAATGACGCGAGCTTCTCGACGGTTGCCTGCAGGCGCTCCGGATCGATCTTGTCTAGCACGGTCAGAATGTTTACCGCTGCTACCAGGATCGAAAGCACTGAACGCTAAGGCACCACAGTCCACTTCACCTGATCGACGCCGGCCCTCAAGGTGGGCACCAACGGGGAGCCGTTACCCCTCCAGCGGGAGCGAGAGCGCACTTTGCGCGTGCCATTCTGAATGTAGTGAACGCTGCTGCCGGTCACGTCTGTTGAAACAACTTCGTCGCTCGAAGCCGTTGAATCCACTGCGATCACGTCCCAACTGCTCGTGGTCCAGTTCCAAATATCGATCGTATGGGTGAACCCGGCCACGTTGGTGCGGCTCTCGACCGTGTACACGAGCGACGACGGAATCTGTACTGGAGCAGTGGAATCGAAAACCACAGTGACCGCATCGCCAATG
>JACDEQ010000374.1 GCA_013816225.1 Armatimonadota bacterium
GTCCATCGGATCACCAACCTTCAGGCCCCGCATGGCCTCGACGAAGCGTTTGGTGAACTCGGATTCGATTCGCTTGTCGACGATAAACCGCTTCGCCGCGATGCAGCTCTGTCCCGCGTTCTGAGTCCGCGCTTGAACCGCCCCCGCCACCGCCTGCTCCAGTTCGGCGTCGGCCAACACGATAAACGGGTCAGAGCCCCCGAGTTCCAGAACCGTCTTCTTGATCTGCGCGCCAGCCGCCGCGGCGACCGAGCGGCCAGCTTTGTCGCTGCCGGTCAACGCCACGGCCTTGATCGCCGGGTTGCCGATTACGCCTTCGATCGCCGAGCTTTCAACCAGCAGCGACGAAAAGACACCCGGCGGAAATCCGGCATCGGAAAAGATCTTCTCTATGGCGACCGCGCATCCCGGGACGTTCGAAGCATGCTTCAAAACCGCCACGTTCCCCGCCATCAAAGCGGGCGCCGCGAACCGGAAGACCTGCCAAAACGGGAAGTTCCACGGCATGATCGCAAGGATCGCTCCGAGCGGCTGGTAGGCGACGCCGCTGAACGAAGCATCGGTTTTCGTCTCCTGAAAAGCCAAACACCGCGCGGCATGCTCGGCATAATATTCGCAACCCCAAGCGCACTTCTCGATCTCCGCCTCAGCTTGGTCGATCGGCTTGCCCATCTCCGTTGTGATCAGTTGCGCAAGGGAGGACTTTTCCGATCGCAAGCGCCCCACCGCCGCCGACATCGCATCCCCGCGCTCTTTGAAGGATCGAGATCGCCACGCGTCGAACGCTTCCTCCGCCGCCCGAATCTTGACGAGAACCTGCTCCTCGCTGTGCACCGGGTAGTTTAGGACCAACTCGCCGGTTGCGGGGTTGATGGACTTCATTGTTCCTTCTACGTGGTATATACCCATGGCATGGACAGAACCATCGTCGCCGAAGCGCTGAAGCAAGTCTGGGAGGGCGATGACATTCCTGCGCCGGCATCTCTTCTGCGTATGGCCGCCGCGCAGGCTGCCGAAAAACTCCCGGGCACCCCCTACTCGATCCTCACCAACCTCGCGCACGCCGAGTTCTGGCAGCGCATCTGGCTCAACCGCCTCCAGGGTATCAGGGCATCGAGTTTTATGGAGGACTGGCGCGTGCCCCACGCCGAAGAATGGCCCGTTGTCAGAAGGGCCTTCCTGACGGGAATGGAGCAGGCCATGGCAATGGCGAGCGCGAAGCAACTCAACCACAAGATGAAATCGGACTCTGTGGCGGTCGCGACGCTTCTGAACATCGTCGTCCACAGCTCATATCATCTTGGCCAGATCAACGTGCTCAAGCGGATGCAGAGGCTGCAGAAGCAATCGAAGGGATAACTGGCCGAATCCGCAGGCAGTATAATTTACGTCCTGACCATATGATTGCTGTCAACGAAGCCAGCCGGGTCGCAGCCTGCTTTAAAATCGACCAGCCGATCGAAGTATGTGACTTCGCAGGAAAGGGAAATATCAATCTCGATACGTTCCTCGTCGCCGCGGGTTTGGAAAGGCGCAACTACCTGCTCCAGAGGGTCAACACGGACGTTTTCCCGATGGCGGACCGCGTGATGGCCGGCATGATGGCCTCGATCACGGCTCAACGGCAATCGCTCCTTTCGGGCGTCATCGACGCCGAGATCGGCTGGAAACTTCTCGAGCTTGTGGAGACCCACGAGGGGACCTTCTATCACGAAACGATGAACGGCGCGCCCCAGGCGACGTGGCGGCTCATCCAGTTCATCGAAGACACGATTTCTTATAAGAGCCTCTCGGAGGTCCCCGAGGCGCACCGGCTTGGAATCGCCAAGGAAGTGGGCCGCGGACTGGCGATTTATTCCGATCTGACGGCCTCGATCGATCCCGAGGCGGTCCCCGTTTCCCTTCCCGGATATCGCAACACGCGGCTCTACTACAGCCTGTTCAAGGCCGCCCTGGACGGACATCGCCGCCATGAGAGCATCGCGGGCCTATTGCCCAAATGTCCCGAAACCCGCGCCTCTTGCGAGAGGCATTTTCTGTGCGCTCTGTCCGAAGAGGAACGGATCGCCCGCAAGCAAGAACCTGACGTTCAGTGGATGATCGACCTCGCTTTGGAGCACGAGCCGCTCGCGCTGTCGCTTCAGGATGCCGTCGAAACCGGCGAAATTCGACGGACGGTTATCCACGGCGATACCAAGATCGAAAACTTCCTCTTCGACAAGGCTTTCGGCAAGGTCGTTTCGCTCGTCGACCTCGACACGGTGATGCCGCTGACTTGGCTCGCCGATTGGGGCGACATGGTCCGCTCTCTTAGCAACGTCGCCGGCGAGAAGGAGACGGATTGCTCCAAGGTCCAAGTGGACGGCGACGTATACCGCGCCGTTACGAAGGGCTTCCTGTCCACCGCATCCACTCCGACCGAAGCCGAAATCCGTCGGATGCCCGAAGCCGTGCAGATCATCGCGCTGGAACTCGGGGTCCGCTTCCTCTCGGATTACCTTCGAGGTGACACGTATTTCGGACTCGGTCCGAACGACCCGCACGACCTGAACAAAATTCGCGCTATGGTTCAACTCACGCTCTTCAAAAAGCTGCTCGAGCACGAGGCCGAAGCGAACGACCTTGTGGAGGCACACTTAGCC
>JACDEQ010000375.1 GCA_013816225.1 Armatimonadota bacterium
GGCGGCGATGGCCCGAAACCCCTCGATCGAGGTGACCAGCGAGAGACGGCGCTTTTTCGGATCGTGCTTGTGGAAGACGAATGCGTGAACCTGGCGGCGCAATGGGTCGAGGCGGAGGGTGCGAGCCCAATGGATAAAGAGGGCGAATTCATCGTCGGTCGTGTCGAGCGCGACCGTGCGCCGGATGAGAGCAAGGTCGCGCGGGTTGTAGAGCGCCGGGAGACTGGCGATGGGCGTCAGCTCGGGGCGGCTGGGGGTCGGGGGCATGGTCAGACTCTCCGGATGAGGGTGACGCCGCCGTTCGAGGCGGTGACCCCGGGGATCAGCGGATGAAGGGCTTCGACCTCGGCGAGTGCCCGGCGGCGCTCCTCGGGGTCCGTGAGGGCTTCGGCTTCCTTGAGAGCCTTCTCGCGCGCGCGGATCGCCTTGGTGAGCCCCTCTTGATCGAGTTTGGGCGGCTGCGGCTTCCACCAACGGGGATGTCTTCCGGGGCGATGGCGATGGCCTTGAAGCTCGCTTCTGCGACCGTGAGTGTAGCGGTGGGGGTCCGCAGGGTCTTGAGGCCGATCTGCTGCAAGGTATGGGCGAGGAGCCGGCGCTTGAGCTCGATGCGGTTTTCGGCGGCGCGTTTGCGCGCCTGGAGTTTGTCCAACACGGCTTTCACGCCGTCGACGAGGGTCTCGTCATCGACGATCGAGGCGTCGAGGGCCGCGATGAGTTCGTGGGGGTTGGTCTCGCCTTCGATAAGGTCGCTGAAGAAATCAGGGTCGTCCGTGGCCAGGGCGCGCAGCTGGTCGAGGAGGGTTTGCTTGGCCTCCAGCTCCTGGTTGAGCGCGAAGCGCGGGTCACGGGACATGAAAGCCTCCAGGCGGCACGAGCCCGGCGTCACGCGATGCCCGAAGAGATCGTCGGGGGCGGATCCTTATCGGATGCTGGAGATTCAAAGCAGGCCGCCGGAAATTTATTGACCGCTGCGCCGTCTGGCCCTTTTGCTAGCACGCGTACTCATAAATTCAGCTTGTTGAGTACGGCTTCGTGAAGGTCCGCTAACCATCCCATAGGAACGGGATAGCGGACATTACGGAAGGTCCGAGTCGCGCCAACGCACTAAATCGCTGCGCAATAGCCCGCTGAGGCGGGCGGCTTTTCTGCGAGCACGTGAGCATGGCGAGCCACGAGGTGCCGTGGCGCTCTTGCGCGGAATATTGGTATAATGCTAATTACGTAGTTAAATTGCTTGGGAGCATGACCGGGGAGGGGGAGTTGGCGGAGCGGGGCACGAGTTCGCGAGGCGAAGAACGCGGCGCATCCGATGAAAAGTTCGGCATAAGCGCACCTTCGATCACCCTTCCGAAAGGCGGCGGGGCCATCAGCGGGATGGGTGAGAAATTCGCCGCCAATCCCGTGACGGGCACGGGCTCGATGACGGTGCCAGTGTCCACGTCGCCAGGCCGCTCTGGCTTTGATCCTCAGCTTTCCTTATCATACGATTCCGGCGCCGGTAACGGGCCGTTCGGGTTCGGCTGGTATCTCTCGCTTCCCTCAATAACGCGCAAGACCGACAAGGGATTGCCCAAGTACCAGGACGCTAATGAGTCTGACGTTTTCATTCTGTCCGGCGCTGAAGATCTCGTTCCGGTTCTGGTACAGGACGGCGGAAAGTGGGGCCGAGAAAAGATTCCTCCGCAGACGGTGGGAGACAAAATATACAGCGTCCAGCGGTACCGACCCAGAATCGAAGGGCTGTTCGCTCGCATCGAACGCTGGACGAATACTGTAGACCCCGCTGATACCTTCTGGCGTTCGGTCTCCAAGGACAACATCACCACCTTTTACGGTAAGACCGCAGAAAGCCGTATCGCAGACCCCACAGACACTACAAACATTTTCAGTTGGCTCATCTGCCAGAGCTACGACGACCGAGGCAATGGCATCGTCTACAAGCACGCGGAAGAAAACTCGGACGGCATGGACCTCTCGCAGGCCAATGAGAAAAACCGCACGCCTTCTGGCCGCTCGGCGAATCGTTACCTCAAGCGCATTCAATACGGCAATCGCCAGCCCAATCGGGACGCGGGGTGGAATGCTACAGATCTGTTGCTCCTCCCAAATTCGACATGGATGTTTGAAGTGGTCCTCGACTACGGAGATCACGACTTAGAAACGCCATCGCCGGACGAACCAGACAAAATATGGACTCGTCGAAATGATCCGTTTTCATCGTACCGGTCAGGCTTCGAAGTGCGGACATATCGCCTATGCCAGCGGGTCCTGATTTTCCACCACTTCCCTGGCGAGGAAGGCGTCGGCCAGGACTGCCTGGTGCGTTCTACCGACTTCACCTATTCCTACGAAGTGAATCTGGCGGACTCGCGCAATCCCATCTTTTCCTTCCTGCTCTCTGTGAGCCAATCCGGTTACAAGCGCCAAAATAGCAGTTACCTCAAGAAATCGCTGCCCCCGATCGAGTTCGAGTACACACAGCCTGCGATCGACGAGACGATTCAAGAGGTCGACCCCGAGAGCGTGGAGAATCTGCCCTATGGCTTGGATAACGGGCGGTATCAGTGGGCGGATCTCGACGGGGAAGGCCTCTCAGGTATCCTCACCGAGCAGGCCACCGGCTGGTTCTA
>JACDEQ010000376.1 GCA_013816225.1 Armatimonadota bacterium
CGCAATGGCTTTACGGCTTATAGCGAGCTCTCCCCGGAGAACGGCTCTTTTGCCTCCGTAGCGCCCTGGGAAATCGAATGTCTCCCAGGAGCATAGACGCCAGCAACGCGACGTCAGGACCACACGACTTCGCCGTACGCGTCAGCCACGATCGCTGTCATGACCTCCGCGTCCACCGCATCCCGCCGCACGTTCGTAGCGATCGCGAGCGCCCCTCTTGTCGGGCGGGACGGACAATATCTGCCGCTGATTTGCCATTCGGATAAAGCGAAATATTTTTTATTCCGGGGCTTGACACGATTTCTTAAAATACGAAGTGATTTGCCCGTCGGGTTGATTTGTCGCATGCCGGCCGCAAGATTGCGCTTACGCGCGAGGCGACGCAGGTCGCGGGTTTGCAGTATTGGCCTGAAGGCCAATGCGATTTGAGTGGGCTGGCGATCAAGATAATTTAGGTTACGTCGCAGCGGAAACGCAGTCAGGCCGGTGACTCCCAGTCGCGTGGTACAATCGGATAGGTGGAGTTGGTGATTGAGTCGCGGGTCGCTCGGGCTTCAAACAGATTCGAGTAGCGATTGCTGACGATCGAATCGGTCGGATGAGCTGGCGCCGGAGATCAAGTTGGCGGTGAAGACAGTCGCAGGTTCAGTCTCGAACTTCGTGAGATTTCACAACAAAGCTGAGCAACGTCGCGATCAGCGGCGCGCCGGAAGATCAGTTGCGCGGGCCTCTTGAAGCGCTGTTGCACGATCTTGCCGAGATCGGTGGCCTACCGGCAAAGGCTATGAGCCTCGTTGGCGAGACGACACTTGCGCATCTCAAGACGCGCCCGGACTATGCGGTCACTGTCCACAACGCTCTCGTTGGCTTCATCGAGGTCAAGGCACCGGGCAAAGGCGCCGATCCACGAAAATTTTCGGATCCTCATGACAAGGACCAGTGGGACAAGCTGAAGTCGCTTCCTAATTTGCTTTACACCGATGGTAATGCCTTCAGCCTTTGGCGCGATGGTGAATTGATTGGAAAGATCGTCCACCTTGATGGCGATGTAGAGGCATCGGGAACCAAACTCGCCGCGCCAACCACTTTGGCCCCGGCTATTGATGATTTCCTTCAATGGAAGCCGATTCCGCCGAAGACTGCGAAAAAGCTTGCCCAGGTCTGCGCCCGTCTTTGCCGCTTATTGCGTGACGAAGTGGTCGAGCAGATGGCGCTGGGTAATCCGGGGCTGACCGCGCTTGCGCTGGACTGGCGGAAACTTCTGTTTCCGCAAGCCGACGATGCACAATTTGCCGACGGTTACGCGCAGGCAGTAACGTTTGGTCTGCTGGTTGCGCGTTCGCGAGATATTTCGTTGTCGGGCGGAATCGATCACGCCGCGCAGGAACTCCGAAAGTCGAACTCGTTGATTGCTACCGCGCTGAGGCTGCTCACTGACGATGTGACTAATCAGGAGGTGCTCAAGACGTCCCTCGCTACGCTCAGGCGGGTGTTGGACGAGGTTAATTGGCGCACGATCAGCAAAGACAAACCTGAGGCATGGCTTTATTTTTATGAGGACTTTCTGGAGGTCTACGACAACAAGTTACGTAAACGGACGGGCTCGTACTATACGCCTCCCGAAGTTGTTTCTGCGATGGTCAACCTCGTCGATGAGGCCCTGCGCGGCCCACTCTTCGAGCGCGCAGCTGGCCTTGCCGCTGCCGACGTCATCGTTGCCGATCCGGCGGTTGGGACCGGTACATTCCTACTCGGTGTTCTTCGCCGCACCGCGTCCACGATTTCGGAGGACCAAGGCGCGGGCGCGGTCCGCGGCGCTATAGAGGCCGCCGCGAAACTCGTAATTGGTTTCGAACTTCAGTTCGGGCCGTTCGCGGTGGCGCAGCTGCGGATTATTGCCGAAATGCAGGCTCTTATGGCGACGACCAAGGGCGCAACACCGGCAATTCCCGATCTTCGGCTCTTCATTACGGACACTTTGGGAAACCCCTTTGTCGAAGAAGAAACGCTTGGGCAGGTCTACGAGCCGATCGCGAAATCGCGCCGTGATGCAAACACGATTAAGAAAACTCAACCAATTACGGTCGTTATCGGGAATCCCCCATACAAGGAAAAAGCGGAAGGGCGCGGCGGCTGGATCGAAGCAGGTTCAGGTGGAAGCCTTGTTGCACCTTTAGACCGCTGGAGACCGCCAGCCGAATGGGGCGTTGGTGCGCATGGAAAGCATCTAAAAAATCTATATGTTTATTTTTGGCGCTGGGCGACGTGGAAAGTGTTCGGCTCTGGTCATTATTCCGCAACCGGGCTCGCTGACCAAGATGAGGAAGGCATCGTGTGCTTTATCACGGTCGCCGGTTTCATCAATGGTCCGGCTTTCGAGAAGATGCGCGATGATCTTCGGCGCACATGTTCGGAAATTTGGGTGGTCGATTGCTCACCCGAGGGACATCAACCGAACGTACCAACACGCATCTTTCAAGGAGTCCAACAGCCCATATGTATCGTGCTTGCTGCCCGTAAGCTCAGCAAGAGCAGCGACGAGCCAGCGCGGGTGCGGTTCCGCAGCCTACCGAAGGGGCTGCGCGAAGAAAAGTTCACCGCCCTTGAAAAACTTTCCCTCATTGGATC
>JACDEQ010000377.1 GCA_013816225.1 Armatimonadota bacterium
AGGACAGCAATGGCGACGGCGTAATGGATATCACGAGAGGCGACAAGGTCGGCGCCAGCTGCGCGCTATGTCATACCGTCACCGACGGCTCGGCATTCAACATGCCCGGGGGCGGCAGCATCGGGCGCCGTCAGGATGGAAGAGCCGCGCACAACCTCAACATCGGCAAAATTTTCGCGACGGCAGCCAACTCCCGCGGGCTCTACCCCGTGCTTCAACTCTCTCTTGCCGCGAACAAGGGAAAGACACTTGGCCGTGCTCCAACGGGATTGACGGAGAATTCCACGGAAGCCGAGGTGGATGCCTACCTCTCGAACCCGCAATTCTATCCGGCCGGGATGTTCGATGACTCCTTCGATGGCAATGGCGATCCGATGCACAACACGCCGTTGTTCCGGCAGGACCTTGCGGCGCCGTTTGGAAGTGAAGGTCTTATCGCCCGGCTCGACAATTTCAGCAATCTGGTCTACACGAGTCTTTTCGATCAGACAATGCTGACCACACCCGGCGGACGCGCTTTCCTTCACAAGCTTGGGGGCGCAGCCGGTGACGAGATTGCCGACGATTACGTGAAGGTGCTGGCGGCCACCGGCGTTACCGGCTACCCGTACGTGAAAGCGGCGCCACATCCACGGCCGGGAACAGAAGACGCGCCCATCGGTGTGCGCGTGAACGAGGAGACGCTGTTGGCGCTGAATGCCTACCTCGCAACTCTTGCTGCACCACCTGGAGCCGCGGTAAATGAGGCGGCCTATGCCAGTGGGAGGCAGACGTTTCGAACCGCGAGCTGCACTGCTTGTCACAATGTCGACCAGGGCAGGCGCGTCGCTTCATTCATAGTTCCGATGAAGAGAATTTTTCCCGGCGACAATCCGGTGGTTCTCGCCCAGCGAACACCGCCTCTCAATCCGGTCCTCAACACCGTGGAATCCATTTTCGATGACAAGATGGCGGTCGTGAACGCGAGCGGCAGAGGCGACATTCGCGGCACCGCGCTGCCATTGCTGCTCGATCTCGCGAGGAAGCCGGTATTTCTTCACGACAATTCCGTTGCGAGCCTTGACGATCTGCTGAACCCCCGACGAGGCTCGAACGCGCCGCATCCATTCTATGTTGCCGATGCCGCGCGCCGCGCGAGGCTCGTCGAGTTTTTGCGGAGCCTCGATACGAAAAACGATGGCGGTAGACGATAGGGGCCGGCGTGCCTACCGTGACGTGCAGGTTACCGCCGGGCCGCCGGCTGTCGTGTAAATGACGTCGCGTGGGTCCAATTTGCCATCAAGTAATTCTCATTCACACATACGACCCCGCAGTGCGGTGGCGCTGTCGCTCCGTTGCGATGCGCCGCACTCTCAATGAAATCTCCCGACTATAGTAGGAAGACCGATGCCGCGGGCATTTCATTCCCCGGAGAGGGCAATCGCAGGCCGCTCGCATTTCCGCGAGCGGGCCTCCTCTCCATGCTACGTCAATTGGTTAGTGCGCGGCCAGCCCCGTGACGTTGGGGAAATCCCCCGGTAGCGGCCATGATCCGATTCTTGCGAGTTTGCCGTCATCGCCTACGCTGAATGCATTGACCGCGCGGGCGCGTGTCGCGACTTCCTTCAAAACATTGTGGCTACTACATCTCGGGGTGATCCACGTCGCCGGTGCCGCCCATCGCGGGTGCAAAGAGAAATTTCTCCGTGTACGGTGCAGGTTTGTGCGCCTTCATGGCCATTATCTGTGCTCCATACATCTTGCGCGCGTCCGAAACGCTCCGTTTTCCGGTAACGATTTCGTTGGCAAGATTCAGCGCGAGGAAATTGGCACCCTCCTTATCGCAGCGGGCGGAGATTTCGCCTGAAGTCCGCTCGAGGACGACGCTTCCGTCGTATTGTGCGAGCTCGTCGAACATTTCGGGCGGCGCCTTGTAATCGATCCACTGCTGCATGACGTCGGTGTGCGGACCCGGAAAATTGTGCTGGTGCTCCACCCGATAAACGATCGTTCGCTTCCACGCACCGGTTTTCCCCCACACGATCATGTCGGCGCTCATTGCGGAAGGGCCGCCGTACTTGTTCATCATGTACATCGCTGCATCGCGCGCAGCTCTTGGCCAACCCGCGACGGCTTTCTGAACCTGTGCGCGGCTCATTTTACCCATCCCCTGGGCCGATCCCTGGGACGTGGCGGCAACGCTTGCGACGATTACAAGTATCGCCAGTTGCTTCGTGATCTTCATTTTTCCTAACTCCTTGAGGTTGCAATGTGTGTTGCACACAACGCAACGAACGAGCCATCCGACAGAGTTGCTTTGTGCAGGAGAAGTTTGCCACGGGCTTGTGGGACTCTTCGTCGCTACGCGGGACAGTCGAAATCACGGGCATGTGACTATGACCAAAGTTGGTATCGCAGAATTGAAGGCAAAGTTGAGTGAGCACCTCCGTGCTGTTCGAAGAGGAGGCGAGCTGACCGTTTATGATCGAAACGAGCCTGTTGCCCGCGTGATACCCTACTCTCCTTCAGGGCCGTTGGTGGTTCGTGAACCTGTACGCGAGTACAGATCGCTCGGCGAGGTTAAGCTGCCTCCGCCCGTCAAGCTCAAGGTGGACCCTGTTGAGCTGCTGCTCGAGGA
>JACDEQ010000378.1 GCA_013816225.1 Armatimonadota bacterium
GGGAAGGACTTCGACAAGGCGAACATCGATCTGCAGGTCGAGGATCACAAGTTGGTTCTCGAGAAGGCGGTCAAGGCGATGGCCGCAACCCAGACCGCCGAGCTGAAGAACCTCCTCCAGAAAACGGCGCCGAAGGTCCAGGCGCATCTCGACAAGGCGGAAGCGATTCAGAAGAGCATGAAGTAGCTTGCTGCGCGGAATCATTTTCGACATCGACGGCACTCTCCTAGACAGCAATGACGCCCATGCCGACTCGTGGGTGGAAATTTTTTCGGAAGCTGGCTATGAAGTGCCGTTCGATGTCGTGCGCCCTCTCATTGGAATGGGAGGCGACAAGCTTCTCCCCAAGACGATCGGAATCGAAGCCGACAGCGAGGAAGGCAAACGGCTCTCGAAAAGGCGCTGGAAGCTTTTCGAGGCCAAGTACGTTACGACGCTGAGACCGCTCGACGGCGCCCGTGCCCTCGTCCAGCGGATCCGAAACGACGGCCTCGCAACCGTCATTGCCACTTCGGCGAAAAAGGAAGAGATGTACGTTCTGCTGAAAGCAGCGGAAGTGGCGGACCTGATGGAGGAGAAAGCCACATCGAGTGACGCCGAGCACTCCAAGCCCGATCCAGACGTGGTTCTCGCGGCCGTCAAGAAGAGCGGCCTAATGAAGAACGAGCTGCTCATGATCGGGGATACGCCCTACGACGTTGAAGCTGCCCTGCGGGCCGGCGTTCCGATCATAGCTTTTCGAAGCGGCGGCTGGCTTGGTTCCGAGTTGGCTGGAGCAAGTGCAATTTATGACGGTCCGGCGGACCTCCTCGCCAACTATGAATCATCGCCAATCGCCTTGAACACCAGATGACCATTCTTTCACTGTTGCAGGCGGCTCCGCCACCACCGCCCGGAGGTGAAGGCCTGGCGTGGAATGAAGTGCTGCGCGAATACATCAAGTTCGTCGGATACTTCCTCGCCATCGGCGCAGCCGCATACCGGTATCTGATTCTTCCCAGGTTCGACCGAAGCGAGGAAGGCGCTGTCATCGGAAGGCGCAGTGCAGCCCTGCTTGGCGTTACCGGCGTTTTTCTGCTTCTTCTTTCGCTGCTTGGCGGGATCGAGATGAACGCCCTTCTCCACGGCAAGACTTTCATTCAGTCGATGCCGAAAGCCGTCGGGCGTTTTCGCTTCCAGCTCGTTGCGATGGCGACGTCGCTCGTTGGATACACGCTTGCTCGGCGCGCTTCGCCCCGAATCGGATGGCCGCTCGCGGCGATCGGTATTCTTGGAGTCGTCCTTCAGCCCCTGATCACTTCCCGCGGACTCGCAGGCCGCGTGAACGCGGTCCACATCCTCGCCGCATCCACCTGGCTGGGAACGCTCACAGTGATGCTCTTCACGGGGATCCGTGCCCTGTTGCGCGCGCCGGCTTCCGGAACTTCGAGAGCGACGGCCGCCGCGGGCATTGTGAATGCGTTCACTCCGGTCGCTCTGACAGCGGCAACGGTCCTCGCGCTTTCCGGCGCTACAACCGCGTGGCTCCACCTCAAGCATCTTTCGAACCTTTGGGAAACGGGCTACGGCAAGGCCCTGCTGGTGAAACTTGCTCTCGTTCTCGCCGTCGTCTCGATGGGCTGGTGGAACTGGAAACGGGTCAAGCCCGCTCTGGCCGAAGCCGACGAGAGCATCCATCGCCTCAACCGGTCCGCGACAACCGAGCTCATTTTCGCCGCGCTGGTGCTTGCCGCGACAGCGGTGCTCGTCTCGCTTCCTTCGCCGAAATAGCGCCCGCAGATTGCTCCGGACTCTTCAACAACCACGCGTCCAATGAAACGTCTCGCAAGCCTCGCCGTTTTGTCCGTTGCCGCAGCCGCGTCGTTATCCGCTCAACAGGAAGCGCGCACAACCACGCCGGCGAAGACGACTCCTGTCGCGTTCAATGCCGATTCCGCGCGGCTCGTCGAGCTTCCCTGGCGCAGCATCGGTCCGGCTGTGACGAGCGGACGGGTAGTCGATTTCGCCGTTCCGGAAACTCCGGGGGACCGCATCAACGGACGGATGGGCGATCTCTTCTACGTCGCCTCGGCTTCGGGCGGCGTGTGGAAGACGACGAATGGCGGGACGACCTGGGAGCCGGTCTTCGATCACGAAGGCACCGTTTCCGTGGGCGACATCGCTGTTGCGCCGAGCAATCCGGACATCGTGTGGGTGGGCAGCGGAGAGGCCAACAATCAACGCAGCTCGTCGTGGGGTGATGGCGTTTACAAATCAGAGAACGGCGGAAAGACCTGGACGAACATGGGCCTCCGCAAGTCGGAGCACATAGGCCGCATCGTCGTGCATCCGGAGAACGCGAACATCGTCTTCGTTGCGGCTGCGGGTCCGCTCTGGACAAGCGGAGGAGAGCGCGGACTTTACCGCACGAAAGACGGCGGCAGGACGTGGAAGGCTGTGAAGACGATTGATGCGAACACCGGCTTCACCGACGTCATCTTCGATCCGAAGAATCCCGATGTCATTTACGCCGCATCTTATCAGCGCGAGCGGCGCCCGTGGTCGTTCGTGGGTGGCGGACTCGGAAGCGGGCTTTGGAAGAGCGCCGACGGCGGCGACACGTGGGCGAAGCT
>JACDEQ010000097.1 GCA_013816225.1 Armatimonadota bacterium
TTGTTGAGGTAGCTCATGAACACGACCGGATGCGTGTCCGGTGTGTTGTAGCTGCAGAACGCCCCGCCGCCCTTGCCCGGCCGAGGCTCGGCGTCGATCCAGCTCTTATCGAAGAACTCCTCCGCACGTCCGGCGACGTCCTCCGAAAAGGCGACGAAAGACTGCAGAACGATACTCTTTGCGCGCTCGAACTCGACTTGCTCCTCGGTATCGAACAGGGGGGCGTATCGGTCGATGTGGGTGAGCTTCGGCAAGCCCAGTATTTCGCGCTTGACGTTATAGAAACGCTCCACGAGTCCGAACTTTTCGACGCAAAGCGAGACGACGAGGTCGACGGTCTCCTTGTCGAGCTCGTTTGCCAGGTGTCGGCTCTGCTCGGCGTATCCATAGCTTCGGATTCCGTCCTCGATCTTCTTGTCTTGAAGCAGGTTGTTGTACGTGAAAACGAGAACGCGCTCCAGCGACTTTAGACCGGCAGTAAGCGCGTCGGCCGCTGCTTGGCGAACCGCTCGATCGGGATCTCTGAGAAGAGCCACGACCTCCTCGATGCTCAAGTCCTCCGTCGTGCCGTTGGGACGGGTAAGCGTACAGCGATGGTTTGCCGTGACCTCTTCGAACAACCTCACCCAAGCGCGATTGCCAGTATTGGAGGTCTTCTCGAGCACGACTTCCTCAGATTCGTTCAAGCGGTGAGGCGAAAAAACTCGGACTTGGTTGATCCAGTGAGCATATTTGGCGAGGCGCTCGTCCTGAAGCAAGCTGTTCAAGTTCTCAGCGGACACCTTTTGCAGCTCGAGTTCGAAAAACAGCAGCTTCACCTGGATGTCCGTGCACCGCTCCTGCATGCGCTGCATGAACGCGCCGATCTTGGCGTCACCCGTATCGGTGGAAAACAGTAGCTGGCCATAGCTGAGCGGTTTGCTCAGTTCATTGGAGATGCGCTCCAGCGCTGTGATTCCGGAGAGCAATGTTTCGTCGGACAGGCCCGCATCGTTTATCTTGCCGCGATACGCTTCGGAGAATGCGTCCGCTTCTTTGGACGCCCATTCGAGGGTTTTCTCAATTTTCGGGTCGTCGATTCCGAAAAAGAGGGCGCTGAGGTCCCAGCGAACCTTGGGATACGTCGTTTCGGTGGCTGTCGGCATGATTGGATTTTAGCCCTTACTCGGGAGCCCGGGTTTTGTTCCCGGCACTTGTGACCGTAGAATGCCAGTGGCTTCGGCACAATCCTCCGCGGCCAATGTGACCTCGTATCGCCCGGAGTCCATGTCGAGCCGAAGCGTGATCGGCTCGATGCGCAGCAACACAGGCTCGGTCTTTCCCTTGAGGCGCAGCCTAAGGTCGTCACCCTCGGCGGTTGCCTCGATGATGGCGTCTAGCGGGGCGCGGAACGGCTTTCTCCGAGACGCGAAGTCGAGGTCGGTGCAGCTTATGCGCAGCTTACCTTTCGCCATGGAAGTCCCCTCTTCGCTAATCCATTCGGCAGGGGACTCCCATCGCACGCCAGGGGCTTTCGACGGTGAAATGTCACCTGCAAGGATTGCCTTTCTCAGAGTTTCGTAGAAGTCATCGACATAGTCCGCCTCTTGATCCCGGGTCGGCAGGGAACGGGCAATGCGGTGCCAATCCTCGAGGGGCCAAGCCTCGTCGGTGTGTACCGCGAGGGCACTGTTCGGTGTGAAGCGCAATCTGAGATACTCCCCTTCCCGATCAAACTCCGTCAGACATCGCTCGCATGCCGGGCCCGGAATGCCGCTAGACTTACCGACTGCGATCCAAGGAGCTCGTTCCAGGGCTAGCCGCCGCCCTTGGTAGTGACCTACAAAACCGAAATAATCAACCGCAGCGTCTACGAGCGTTAGATTGTCGTTTTCGATAAAGTAATCCGCGCCGCATCGATCGCATGCGAAATTGCCGGCGTCGAGGTTTAGTCCCGAGGCGACCCTCGCCCACTCGCCTGGAGAGAGCGTCTTGTATCGCTTAGCGATACCGTACGGATCTTCGTGGACCTTGTAGAGAGTCAAGTCGCCCGACGGATTGATATCCCACTGCGCCCTACAAGATTCGCATCTGAGAATCCGATCGGAGCGACCACTCAACGGAAGCCAGAAATCGATTTCCGCGCCGGTCTGCCCTTCTTCGACGAGGTTCGTCTTAGCATGTGCAGACACCAAGGTCAGCGAGCCTCGACTGGGGATCGAGAAAGTGGACGTGCAACCCGAGCACGTTAATTTACTGCGGTTCATGATGCCGTGCCGCTCGAGCCGGCCAAGTCTGCACAGGGGACAGTACAAGAGCGGGTCATGGTTTCGCTCCGGCCGCAGAATCCCCGTGCGGCACACCGCACACCGGCGCTCGTCGAGATCGCGTGCCTTTATGCGGCCGTCGCGGCACACCAGGCAAATGGCTTGCTTCAATGGGCGCGGGTCGTCGAGCAGGCCCGCACACGCGGGGCACTCGTTTCTTCCCGGTTTGAGGTTCTTGAGAGCCAGAAGGCCGCGATCCATCCTATCAAGATCGTCCGCGGGTCCAATGTCCTCGCTCTCGTCGGCCCCGAGCATCTCGGCAAAACGCGCGGCTGTCGCGGGTCGGTCCGCCGCCTTGAAGGCCAATCCGCTTATAATGGCTCGGTCCAACGCTGAATTCACATCGCCTCTGAACTCGGACGGGGGCCTTACCGGAACCCCTGTGACCCTGTCCACAGAGGATGGCGGTGGCGTCCCTAGGAGCATTTCGTATCCGGTGGCTGCTAGCGCGTAGATATCCGTCTGAGGGCCGCGCCGCCCGAGTTCACTCAGCTGTTCGATCGGCGCGTACCCGGGAGTAAAGAGCGAGGTGTGCGAGACGGTGGCATCCGCCTGCCATTCGCGAGCCGCGCCGAAGTCGATCAAAACCGCATGATCGCCCGGCAGCATAAGGACATTGGAAGGCTTAATGTCTCTATGAAGATAGCCGCGCTCGTGAACTTTGTCAAGCGTTTCCGCAAGCTGCCGAAGTATCGAGCAGGCCCGCTCCGGCGCCAGCGGGCCCTCAGTGCGCATCAGGCATTCCAAAGTGACGGCGGCCGACAGGAACTCCATCGAGGCGTAAACCGTCCCGTTCTCCTGAAACGCATCATAAATTTGAACGACACCAGGTATTCGCAGTTTCGCGAGCAGTTTGGCCTCCCTAAGAAACTGGTGCATGATCCTGTGGGCCGAGTTGGCCGTCGTCTCTGGCAGGCGGAGACGTCCGTCTTGCCTTAGCGAACCGGTAGGCGCAAGCTCTTTCAGCACTACTCGCCGGTCGGCTAACTCGTCCTGGGCGAGGTACGCGATTGCGAAGCCGCCGCGCCCCAGCGTTCGCTCGATTCGGTATCGATCCCCAACGAGCGTCTCGGGCGGCAGTTCTAGTTCCAAAGGCAGCTCCGTGAGGTCGCCGACATTTCGAGGAGAAGTATGGCGCACGTTCGGCGTCACACTTGCTTGTCTTTAGCCAATAGACTATCTGAACATCTGTGCACTGGAATGCGCAGGAAGAGTCGGACACGCGCTTAGAACCAGATTTTCCCCTTCCCAGACGACGTTTTTGCCTTCTCGGATGACGTATTTGCATTCCTGGACGACGTTCCCGTCATCTTTCACGCCGCCATCCCGGTGCACCCTATTGAAGGGTAGCCTTCAGAAACTCGTTTTTCTCGGATCAACCGGCAGACCCCCGCCTCGAGCCCCCGGATACGATGTGCCGGCTTCGTACTTTGTCGACGACATTACGTCGAGGCAGTCATCGAGCCGGCGTCGATCATTGCCTTGTCGCTGCGCCTGGGGGCGTTCCTGCTCCTGCGCCACAAGTAGTTACGTGTGAGTCCGCCCCGGATGGTCACACGCTCCGAGTTTTTTGACAATAGATTAACAGTGCATCTGCACTAAAGAATGACGACTTCGAAAAAGTCGGGAGGAACAGCAAATGAATATCAACAAGATACGCTTCACGTCACTGGTAGCGCTCGCGGTTTTGTCGGGAGCAGCCCACGCTAACTTGGTCGTCAACGGCGGCTACGAGACTGGCGACTTCACGTCCTGGGGGCTCGACCCAGCTGGTTCCGGCTCGTTATTCGGTGTCTCTGGTGGAGGCGGACACAGCGGAGAATTCTTCGCGTACTTTGGGGCAATTAAGTTCGAACACGACGAGATTTTCCAAATCCTTGCAACAACCGCTAGCGTAAGCTACGACGTCTCGATTTGGGTGCTCAACAACTTTGATTCGGCCGACAACAGTCTCCAGATCTGGTGGGAAGGATCCGTCGTCCTGGACATGACGCCCGTAGGCACTGCAGAGGGATCCTGGGAAGAGGTGACGCTTCAAGTGTCGGCGACACAGAACGGATCCGAACTGCGTATTGGCGGCTACGACGCTCCCTCTTTTACCTACGTCGACGGTGTCTCTGTAGAGGCAGTACCTGAGCCGGGGTCGATCGTGGCTCTATCAATGGGGCTGGGGGCGTTCCTGCTCCGGCGGCGGAAATCCTGAGGCTAGTATAACGACAGCACAAAGGCCAAAGTGGGCTGGGCGAATGCTCGGCCCCTTTTTGGTTGAGCCAGGACGCGCTCGCGGTTAACTCGTCCGCTTAAGCGTCAAAATGAAGACGACTGAGCCCTATGAACCTTATTCCCAACGGATCATTCGAAGCTGGCCTGAGTGAGTGGGAGAGCACGCCGAGCGGTGTTACCTTCGTACGAAACGAGACGAAGCGTTTCGTGATGCTCGCCGGCGAGAGCCACAGCGCAGCGATTTGCAGCGAGCCCCTGAGCGTCGTCCCCGGTGCGGCATACCACGTGGAGGTCGAGCGCGCGATTCGAGGGGATTGCGATCTTGCCGTGATCGGCACAAATTCTTTGCTCAAGCCGGATCAATCGGGCGAAGTCGTCCCGACCGAAGGCCGGGTTCGAGTTCAGGTGACCGCGCGCCCGGGCCACCGAGTCGGGATCGCCAGGGTGCTCGTCATGCCGGTAGGCGCCCGGGCAAGGATTCTGAATGTCCGTTCGACCGCAGCCTTCAAGCAGCCAGGCGAGCCGTTCGAGATTTTGTGCGATATTCGGAATACCGGCTCGGAGGTTATCGATAGCCAAATTGCTCGGCTAATAACGGTGCACCACGATCTGTTGGAGGAGCATCGGCATGAGGTGCGGGTTCCCTTATTGGAAGTGGGCGATTGCACGGAAGTGTCGTTCCCGATCCTAAAGCAGCGCGGGGCGTACTCCCCCTTTGAGATCGAATACGAATACCCGGGGGGCGTAATCAGAGCCGAGGGCGCAACACTTCGCCACGTTCCGAGCGCTGAGGGACGGCCCGTTCAGAGCGTCGTGTCCGGCAGACGGTGGTACTCGGTCGGGAGTCGTTCGTTGCGGATGACAGCCCATGAGACGGACCTTGATTTCGGCCCGGCACTCCTAACGACGGAAGACGGAACGGAACTAGGGATCGTGCAGCAGCTCGGACAATTGCTCCCCTCGGCAGGCGGCTCGATTCCCTTTTGGTCGAAAGTCAAGAGCGTTACGCCGCGTGGAGTCGAGCTTAGCGGCTCCAACGAATTCGCCCAGTGGACGCTCCTGGTGGGCGGCGATCATGCATCAAAGGGGATAGCGGTCGAGCTCAAACTGAGCGGGCGCAAGCGGCTCCCGAATGTCAACCTCGAAATGCTGCTATTTCAAACAATGCTGCCGTTGGCACTCACCGGTGGCGCCATCGTCATCACGGCCGCCAAATCCAAGCTCCCGCTGGGCTGGCGAAGCGCGGGCCGGCTACAACTCGACTTAGAAGTGAGCGAGAAATCGGGCCTCGCTGTTATGCGGAGCGGCCAAATTACACTAACACCAGGAACTCTTATGCGAGCGACGGCTATCATCAACCCTGCCGAAAAGGCAATCGTGCGCGCCAGGTGAACTTGCTGACCTACGAGGAAGCATGCGAGGCGATCGTAGGCGCTCTTCCAACGCCGGGGACGGAAACCGTTGCCGAAGAAGATCTCGCAGGCCGGGCTCTCGCCGAATCGGTTTACGCAATTCGGCCGGTGCCTCCGTTCACGAATTCGGCGGTCGATGGATACGCTGTCGGAAACGAAGAGGACGCGGAGCCTGGAAGCGCCTTGTCCGTATCCGGAGTAAGCGCTGCCGGGGATGCGCCACCGCCGAACATTCCTCGCGGCGCGGCCCTGCGTGTGTTCACCGGGAGCCCCCTGCCCGAGAACGTATTCGGTGTCGCGATGCAAGAAGACGTTGCCATCACCGGCGGTGGGGCCATCCTAGGAGAACCAGTCCCGACAGGGCATCACGTACGACGATTGGGTGCCGATTTCGACGCCGGCGAGCTATTGCTTTCACCGGGAGTGACGCTCGGGCCGGGAAACTTGGCTCTGTTGGCTTCGCAGGGAATTGTCGAGGCGAGGGTCTTCACGCGTGTTCGGGTTACGATCCTGACAACCGGGGACGAGCTCGTCCCGCCAAGTGTAAAGCCAAAGCCTTGGCAGCAGCACGACAGCAATACGCTGATGCTCGAGAGCCAGGTACGGAGCGCCGGCGCTGTCATAGTAAGTGCGATGACGGAAATAGACGATCGAGGCGCAATTCTCGACCGAATACGTGCGGCTTCCGAAATCAGCGCCATCGTTCTCGTTTCCGGGGGTGCGTCTGTCGGCGAGCATGACCACGTCGCGTCGGCCGCTGCCGAACTTGGCCAGGTGATTCTTCACGGAGTTAGCGTCAAGCCAGGAAAGCCGTTCTTGGCTGGGAAGGTGGGCGATGCAATTCTGTTCGGCCTTCCTGGCAATCCAGCGAGCGCATTCGTTTGTTTTGAGATATTCGTTCGCGAGGCGATTCGGCGTCTCGGGGGGCATGGGCGCTTGGCCTTACGGTGGGTGCCGGTTTGCTATCTCGATTCTCATTCACGGTCCGACCGGGATGTATTCGTCCGCTGCCAAAGCGGACTAGAGAGCGGGCGGCTTGTCGCTCGCAGCGTCCACGAGCAAGGCTCCTTTAGTGTTCGGTCGCTGGGTGCCGCAGACATGTTGGTTCGGGTTCCGGCAAATGTCGATCATGCTGTCGGCGACACGCGGCTCGGATTGCTGATCGACTAGGGGCAAAGACGGCCTGAGCCGATCCCTATGATCGCTACCGCTTCAGGGTTTGCGTCCACGAGGGAGAACAACGATCGTTCTTCGCGCCGGCTTCTCGGGTCGTGCCGCTGCCGGCGAAGAAGTCCAGAACCGAATCACCGGGCATGGAGTGAACCCTTATGATTCGCTCCAGGATTTGCAGTGGCTTTGGTTTGGATAGCCCGCCTTTTCGAGGCCGGTGGGGCTTACGATCGTTTGCCACCAGACGTCCGTGGGAGTTTTCCAGGCCTGCGCGTTCTTAGGACCCGCAAGCCCGGGAGCCATATAGGGCATGCGATCCATGGCCTCGTAGCTGAACGAATACCGGTCCGGATGCTTCGGGTACCAGAAGTTCGTGTCGTGCTTGCACGGCCAGCGGGTCTTGGAT
>JACDEQ010000379.1 GCA_013816225.1 Armatimonadota bacterium
TCTGCCGGATGGCGTTCAACTCCTTCATGAACTCCAGCAGTGCTGAATCTGTTTTCGCCGCGACTATTTCTGCCGATGCCGAGAACGGGCCGGCAGCACGCCTCATATCGAACCGCGTGCTTGCGCCATAGGTATAGCCCCGGGTCTCACGAAGATTCTGATTGAGTCGGCTGGAAAATGACCCGCCAAGAATCGTGTTCATCACAGACAGAGCAAAGTAGTCTTTAGTCGAGCGCGGGACGCCTACAGCACCAATCCGAAACGATGATTGAGCGGCCCCAGGCTTGTCGATGAGATAGATCGTGGTCGTGCCGGCTTTCGGTGGATCTGCATATGTGAGCGGCGATACATCGCCACGCTGCCAACCGCCGAACACTGCGTTGATCTTCTGTTCGATCTGACTCGGGCTCACGTCCCCGACGATGATCAGAGTAGCGTTGTTCGGCTTGAAGTTCGCCTGGTAATAGTTCTGGAGGTCGGTCACGGAGAGCGATTTGACCGACGTTTCCGTTCCGAGTGTTGCAGCGCCGTACGGGTGTCCGCTCCCATAAATGATTGCCGGGAACGCGAGATTGGCGATCGCGGGGCCTTGGTCCTTCAACCGAATGAGATCCGTAAGCCGGCTCTTCCTGATCCGCTCGAATTCGTTCGCCGGAAAGGATGGGTGGAGTGCGACATCCGCGAAGAGCGCCAGTGCGCTATCCAGTTGAGCCGTAGGAGTGTGGAGCGACAGAGTGCTCGACTCCCAGCTGCTGGACGGGGACAGATTGATGCCGAGGAATGCAATCTGATCCGCGATCTCGAGGCTCTTTCGCGTTGCGGTTCCTTCACGGAGCATCGCGGACGTGAGATTTGCTACGCCTGTCTTGCTGGTGGGGTCAGTGGTGCTCCCACTTCCGACGAGCAGGACGAAGTCGGCAAGAGGCAGCTCGTGCTGCTCGACGATCATCAGCTTGAGGCCGTTCGGGAGCTCGCGAGTTACAATCGGCGGAAGCGCTACACGAGGCGGAGGACCCAGTTCGGGTGGCTTGGTGCGATCAAACGTGCCCTGAGCGAAGGCAGTCGACTGAATGACGGTTAAAGCGAGCACGCCCAACGCGCCACTGGAATGGAATACTCTCATCGAGCGCCTCCGGCTGCGGCTGCGGTCAGCATCATGTCTTTCTTGCCCTCTGGGACTACCGTGAGCACGATCTTCGGCTTGCCAAGGTATTTCCTGGCGACGCGCTGAACGTCAGCGGCAGTCACACGCTCATACCTTGCAGCATCCTGTTGAACGTAGTCCGGATTGCCGGCGAAATAGTTATAGGTGTTGAGTTGGTCCGCCTTGCCCAACACGCTGGCCAAACGGTCGAGAAAGCTTGCCTTGTACGAGTTTTGAGCCCGTTGCAGCTCCCGGGTCGAGATGCCCTTATCGATGATGTTGGTGATCTCCGTCCGGACGACCTGATCGATGTCGGTGACCTTTTGTCCGGGCATCGGTGTGACGTCGACCTGGAACTTGCCATCGAGCCGCCCGCTTTCCTGAAACGCGCGCGCGTTCTGGGCAATCTGAAGCTCGTACACGAGCTTCTTGTACAGCCGGGAGTTCTTGTCGTTGGCGAGGACCAGCGCCAGGATGTCAAGCGTGGCATCATCCGGCGCGTACAGCTTTACCGTCGGCCATGTGTAGAAGAGCCGCGGTAGCTGCACCTTGTCTTCCAGCACGATGAATTTGTCGCGGGGAAGAATTACGGCGGGAACCGTCGTTCTCCTTTTCACCGCTGGACCGCGAGGAATCGGTCCGAAGTACTGAGCGACGAGTTTCTTGACGGCCACGGGATCGAAATCGCCCGCTATGGCTACCGTCGCGTTGTTGGGAGCGTAGTAGGTCCGGAAAAAGTTTTTCACATCGTCGACCGAGGCAGCGCTTAGATCCGCCATCGAGCCGATGACCGGCCAGGAGTACGGGTGGGATGGAGGGTACAACGCCGCCAATATGGTCTCGTCGGCGCGCCCGTACGGGACGTTGTCCACCCGCTGCCGGCGCTCATTCTTTACGACATCACGCTGCAGATTCAGCTTGGCCAAGTCCATCGTCGGCAGCAGAAAGCCCATCCGGTCGGCGTCGAGCCATAGGGCAAGCGCCAGAGCGTTGGAAGGAAGATTCTCGTAGTAGTTGGTTCGGTCTTCATTGGTCGATCCGTTGTTGTCGGCCCCAGCTGCTTCGAGCATCTGGTCGAATGCCCCCACCGGCACGTTTTGCGAGCCCATGAACATGATGTGCTCGAACAGGTGCGCGAACCCGGTGCGGCCTATCTGTTCGTCGCCCGATCCCACGTGGTACCAGGTGTCCACGGAAACGATTGGCGTCGAATGATCCTCATGCAGGATCACCTCGAGACCGTTCGGAAGCGTGTACTTCTCGAACTTGATTTTGGGTGTGGCCTGCGCGCCGAGTGGAGCGACGGCCAGGACGCTCCCCATTAAGTAGCACAGGGCAACTAAATGCTTGGTCTTCACAGCTTCCTCTCGAAAAAGAAGGCGAGTGGTGCCTTGATGGATTCGCTGAAAATATACTTCCAGCGCTCTTCCCGATTGGGC
>JACDEQ010000380.1 GCA_013816225.1 Armatimonadota bacterium
TATTTCATCGATTCTCCCCTTATCCTGAAAGTCCCCCACGCCCGATCCATTTGGGGGCACAGAGACTTTCTCTAACATTAATCGGCCGTGAAGCGGCCGTATGTGCCTATCGAACGCCACGCGAGACAGTCGCCGCTTCCATTTTGCCACTTTCCTTCGTGTTCAATCCGTTATTGTCCACTTTATCTCATCGACCCGCGCGAACCACGGGTATGGGAAAGTAGGCCCTTGCGCCTTGTAGCTAACCCGCGATCGCAGTTCCAGACTGGGACCCAAGAACCGAGCCGGGTTTGACGTTACAACGACGACGGTCGTCGAATCGGACGTCGTCGAGGTGCTCGTGCTCAGCGTCTCGTAGGTTTGCGTATCGTAGTTGTAAAGCGCGATCCTCTGCTCGATGTTCGACGCGCTGCAGTGCGCCTCCACAGAGAACTCGAGCTTCGATAGCGTCTCGTTGGGCGAGGTGGCGTTCACAATCAATTGAATCGGCGGTTCCTGCGAGGGGAACACGACCCCCGGCCTCATGACCAGCCGGTTGTTATCGTTCAGGAGCAGGCTACCGAGGTCTCCACTAAAAACCGCGCCGCGGCCCAAGGTATATCCGGATGGCCAAACCGGGCTCGGCCCCTTGACGTACTTGATCGTTGCGTAGTCGTAGCCCGTTCCAGCGGCCGCGGAGATGCCGGTAACATAAACGTTCCCCGCTGCGTCGACGGCTAGCGCGATCACGAACGTCAAAGCGATGCCGCATTTTTGGCGAACGGGGGCAAGTCCCTCGTATCTTCAAGCGCTGGTTGGACTGGCGAGCAGATGCTGGTGAGTAGAAACCTGCTGACGGGAGTTGTTACGCGCCGACCCGGATGGACGTGTCTTCAAGTATCTGACAAGGATGTTTTCATTGGATTGTCCAGCGGGGATGTTGAGAGGTTGAACCCGGATTCGCTTCAGCCAATGAGAAGAACCCATGTTTTCGGCAAGGTAATCAGGGGGTTGCACCTATTCGCCGCTGGAACTCGGTTGCTAGTGCGGCCATACCGGGGCATCGGATCGCCGAGCGACTACGTGATCTTAGACGCGAAAACTCTGAAAGTGCTTGCCAGATTCCGGCTAGGCTGGCCTAAAGGAGCCACTATTGATGACACGGTCACCCACAGTGAAAGTGGAAGCACACTCGTAATCACCGCAAATGTCAGGGACGCATCGATGATGGCCATGGATCTCGATGGAGTCGTTTACGTCGTTGCTGGCAGCGACGGGCGCATCCTAAAGAAGTTGCGGACTGAAAAGCCCTTCTCGACCGCCAAGCTCACTCCAGACGGGAGGCAAGTGGTGCTTTCGATGCACGAAAGGGGGGCGTTTCGCGTCCAGCCAACAATATTGGCCATCCCAACTCTGAACGAGGTTGGCACATTGCCGTTTGCCTTTTCAAAGGTTGACAGCTTAGAATTCGACCCCTCCGGAAGACTCCTTGCAGGTAAGAGAACGGATGGGTTGGGATTCCTGTGGGATTTTGCGAAACGGCAGCTCATTGCAACGCTCGCTCCAGGAGCGGGAATCCGTTCCCTCAAGTTCTCGCCGGATGGCGATCGCATCGTCACGGGCTCAACGAACCGAACGACAACCATTTGGAATAGCCGCAACGGTGACGAGGTGTTCAGTCTTCGATACGACTCGCTTCGGCAAGACGATCAAAGCGGCGACTCCGCGAGTGACTACAGTGTGTTCTCGGATGACGGAAGCAAGATCATCATGGCTTGTACAGATGGAGCGGTTCGCATATGGAGCACCGTTCCGTGGAAGGATCAGGACAAGGCAGCTCGCAAGTAGGTTTCGTAGGCTGGGACACGGAAATGAGGCTCACCATCCTCGGTCGAGCCGATAAGTCCCGCCGACTGCAGACGGTACCGGGTCGTCGGATGTTCGAACGGACGGCCTCGCAGCATCCGCTCGACCTCGGCCAACGTTTCCTCGCTGTGTGCGACCGAGACGAGCATTCGGCTAAGGTGGGTGCCGAACGGTCCGTCCTGCCGAGCTGCCTTAGCCGCGAGATCCTCGATCGCCCCGCCTTGAGCCAAGAAGGCAAACGCGCATTGGGACAGGTACGGATGCCCATGGGTGACCTCGAACACTTTGGGTGACACATCCTTGCCCTGCAGCGGTTCGAAGCGATCCTGGAGAGTCCTCAGTTCCTTTTCGGAGAAGTCCTTAAGAGTCAAGCGAACACCCACGTTAAATGGGGATTGATTCAAATCGGAAATGAACAAATGGGCTTCAGTAGCGTACGCCAGCACGAGCGTCAGCTTGCTCCACGGGCCGCCCGGGTCAAGGGCGCGCCGATTGTGCCAGCTGCGAAGCAGCCCGAAGAAGTCGTTGGTATACGGCCGGTCGAAGAGGAGATCGGCTTCGTCGATTCCCCAACAAACCGGCCGGCCGCACTGCGCGAGTAGCTTGCCGAGTATCGCGTCCAAGTTCGCGTTGGGCCCGAGCCACTCGCTCCATTCGCCCGAAATGTCGAGTTCGAGACCGAGCTGCGTGGCGAAGCTGTGGGCGAGTGTCTTGTACAGGTGGTCCGCATCC
>JACDEQ010000098.1 GCA_013816225.1 Armatimonadota bacterium
CTATCGCGAGATCCGATCCAGGTCGGCGCGGTATCCGGCCAAGATTTCTGCAAGGTCATTCTGCTGTCTATCATTCTGGCTGGAGCCGTCGCGTCGACTTATATGATGCTTTCCGGCAGCTCCCCGTGGATACTCAATCCGGTCGAGGGCTTGCTCGGGCGATGAACTTGTGGAAACGGGCCCTCGTGTGGTGGTTCACGTTCGGCTTCGGCCTTGTTTGGGTGCTCGCTTTCCTGCTGCCTACTGAAGTCGGCGGCGGCCTCGATGGAGAAGGAATGCGCTCACCGAACCTGGTGGGGCAAAGGCTATATTACACGACAGGAAAGCAGACATTCATCGCCATGATGGACCTCGATAGGACGTCTGTTCGCCGAAGAGCCTTTGCCCCATCACCGATCCGGAAGCACGATTATAACGGCGCTTCGAACCCGCTCGTCTTCCGCGATGGCGAAAGCCTGCGAATGATTTATCTCGGCCTCGGGTTCGATTTCGTTTACCGTGTCTGCATGGCAGAGAGTCAAGATGGCACGAACTGGCAACCGCTTTCTGAGCCGATCTTCGATCCACCCGCCACCGCGGCCATTGCCGGGCCGCACGGGCTCAGCATGTCCGCCGATCGCCGCCGGCTTTACTATACGGTCTTCGAAAATGGGAGGGTAGTTATACGTTATGCGGAGCGATCCGATGGAGAGTGGCGCGATATGGGACAATACCTGCGCTTGAAGGAGCCTCTGTCGGTGCTCGCATTTTCGGAGATGCCGGACGGGCGCGCCGTGGTTGTGGCAAAAGGCGAGACGGCCGGCGCATTCTCGTCGATCGTCGACGCGGCTTTGCCGTCATCTACTCCCATCGTCGTGGTGCCATTTGCTTTGGAGCGATTCTTGGGTACCGCGCCGCCGCAATTCTTGGGGGACTTGTTGGGGATCGTCGCGGCAACCGACGCCGGTCTCTGGAGGGTTCTTATCAATGGGACCTCGTCGGGTTTCGACGCGCGGTCGAGAGTCGCTCTCTACCAGGGGACAGGCCCAGGGAGTCTCACGCCGGCGGACGGCGCCGCTGCCGGAGCCGTAGCTGAACTGCCCGCACCGGCCCACACGACGTACTTCAATGATTGGGCGGGGACACTGTCGGAGTTCGTTCCGATCGTTTCCGCATTCGGATTCGGCTTGGGGCTGATCAGCCTCGTTGGGGTTCATGGCAGGAAAATCGGCAAAGGGGGCGAGCCGGCCATCTTCAGCGGCATCGTGTTAGCCGCGCTGGCGGCGATGCTCGTGGTGCAGCTCAACTTCTTCTATCGCGGTAAGCCCGAGACGGGCATCTGGAGTGACCTAAACCAAATTCTTTTCTACCGCCTGCAATTTCCACTGGGGTCGACGATGTTCGGTTTGCTCGCTGCATACCTAACGTCCGCCGCTTATCGGGCATTCCGGATACGTACTCTCGATGCCGCGATTCTTGCCGGTATGGCCGCGTTCGTGATACTCACGCAAGTGCCAACCGGGCAGTTCCTGGCTTCGCTATTTGCTCCGGGTGCGGTCGACGGCGGGGCGATGCTAGATGCGTACGCGGTCGAAGGGCGAAATTGGGCTCTATCGATTGCGAACGACGCGGTCCAGAGGGCCGTGGGGTTCGGCGCTTTCGTGGGCGCGATCGCCATGGCGATGCGCGTTTGGCTGTCGTTGGACAAGACTTCGCAATCGTAGTTCGACCTGCTACGCTTCCGATACGGATATTCGTTGGGCGGCCGGACGTGCCGCTTCACGCTCCCTTTCGCGCAATTAGGCTCGTCCGTCGAAGAACAAGACCGGCGATGGCGGCGGCGATGCCAAACAGAGAACTCGGCTCAGGCACCGGGGTCCAAACGAGGGGGCGGACCGCATGAATGGAGTCGAAGCCCCAGCCCACGATCGTTCCGTTCTCGTCGATACCGGTAGCTTCAGATTCAGTGAAGCCCTTGGGGAGAAACTGATGCAAATCTAACCGGCTTTCCGCTGTGCCCGACCAAACTATGGCGTGCGACTGGCGGATGCCGACTTGCTGCTTTCCATTCGTGTCGAAAGCTGTTCCGGAGCCTAGCTCCGTGAATTTGCCGGTATCCGTGTCCCAGATTATCGGGCCGCCGGCTCCGCCCACAATCTGATTCCCGTGAATTGCACGTGCGACGCCGCCGGGCTCACCCTTCGGTAACGGCAACAAACTCATGCTTTCGGCAGTGCCCTTCCACATGACGGGAGTGAAACCATCGAGTTGGCCAACCTGAGTATCTCCCCACACTCCGAAGGCGTCGGAGGATTGATACCCATCAGGGTGGAGATCGACAACGGATTCCGCGGTGCCCCGCCAGAGGAGGGCGTGGCCGATGTTGCCTCCTTCGACAATGCCGGCTGCGCCCACTTGGCTCTTTCCGTCGGTGGCGCGGCCAAAGGTTGCTAAATAACCGTCTGGATGCAGGTCGACGAGGCTGCCAGTCGAGCCCGACCACATCAGCGCGTGGTTTCTTTCGCCGCCCAGGTAGCCGGAACCGATCTGCTTGCCGCCGCCCACGCCTGTCACGCTCCACGAATCGAAACCGGGGGCGTTAAGATAGACGTGGTCGTAGTCGGGACCGGTCCACAGCAGGGAGCCGGCGAAATCGTGCCCGACGATCTGGTTTGCACCCGCCCCGAATGCCTGGCCGTAACCCGTGGTCGTGGGCAGAATTTGGGCAGTGTACTGCGCGATACACGAGGACGCCACGCACAGTAAGGGAGCAACGAACCTTGATTTTGAATGCTTCATGTCTCTATTCCTTTGAACTTGAAATAATTGCGGGTGCCTCCTTCGAGGAAAGCACCCGCGAAATGGCGGCTAAGGGGGGCCGACCTTCATGTATTTGGACGGGGACGGGACTCCGCTGCCGTTCACCGCGGACATGAGGTACCAGCCCGGTGGGGCGACGCCCCCGGTTGCAGGAGGAATCACCGTCATCGTATTGCCGCTTCGCGATTGGATCGTGCAATTGATGTAACGCTGGCCCTGGTCGAACCCATGAGTGGTCGATCCGAGACGCAGCAGTGTCACCCTCATATTGGTCGATCGTCTCGCCGGAGTTGGCCAAGGCCATCGCCAGTGCGCTCGTTTCCGATTCATCGAGCCCATTGATATAGGCGGCCATAAGCCAAGCGGAGACCTGATAATCCGCAAGCCGTCCCGCGACCAATGCCTCGACGAACGAGCTAATGTCTTTGGGCGAGTGGGTTCCTCGGTCGCGTTTCTGAGCTATGAACGGATGTATCGTCAAGGGGCTAAAGTATGCCCAAAAGAGCTTTAGTCCGGGATCGCGAGGCCAATGCTCGCCGGGACAGCGCATTACTTGTTCGCGGTTAAAAGCACCGCCCCTCTCCCAGCTCCATAGTGGCCGTAAATCCAACCACTGAAGGAGACAAGTATGCAATACTTGCAAAATCTGGCGAGCATTACGCTGCCAATCTCTGGAGAGTGAATTAGCATATGAGTGACGACCGAAAAGCGCCCTTAGGTGAGATGGAAGAGCCCACCGAAGGGGAAGCGCGGACCGCCACCGCGACCGAACCCGGCGGGCCCAGGCCCGTCGAAGAAGGACCAATAGCCGCGTCCGTGGAACCGCAGACCCCGGAGGCGCCGACGCAGGAGCCCGAGGCAGAAACGCCTATCGACGGAGAGCCGGCCGAGTCCGTTCCGGTTGCGGAAGTAGCCGCGCGGACAGAACAAATGGGGGATTCCCTGCCCGAGCAGATCGCGGAGGTAGCGGCTGAGCCCGCTCCCGAGCCTACGCCGCAAGCAGTGGAACCCGCGCCCGAGGCCCAGCTAGAGATGTCAGAGCAAGGCGCTCCCGAGCCGCCGCCGAAGATGCCGGTCGAACCGGCGTCCGTGGTCGAACCTGCGCCCAAGCGGGACCTCGACGCTGCAGCGGAGTTCGAAGCTGCGCTCGAGGCATTCGAAGGCGGAACGACCGGCACGTCTTACGACGACGCCTTCCGTCCGCTTACGCGCGGCGAACTGCTTACTGCACGGGTTATCCAGGTCGACAAGGACAAGGTGTTCGTAGACTTGGGCACCAAATCCGAGGGTGTCGTGCCAATCGACGAGCTTTCGGCATCCGCATTCGACAATGCGAGCGACGTCGTCAAGGTCGGCGACGAAATTAACGTCGTTGTCTTAAACCCGGAGGGCCGCGAAGGAAACCCGATTGTCAGCCGCAAGCGAGCGGAGTTCGAGAGCGCGTGGGACCGGATCGTCGAAGAATTCGAGAACAAGGTTACGGTCACTGCGATAGTCAGCGAGCGGGTGAAAGGTGGCTTAGTTGTCGATCTCGGCGTGCGAGGATTCGTCCCCGCCACGCATGTCGGCTCGGGCCAGATTCGCAACCTGGACAAGTTCGTCGGCCAGAGCCTGCCGTTCAAGATCATCGAGGTTGACAGGGATCGCCGCAAGGTGGTCCTATCGAATCGGCTGGCCGAAGAGGAAACCCGTGAAGAGCGCAAGCAGCAAATCTTCGAGAGCGTAAGGCCGGGCGACATCCTGGACGGGCATGTCCGCCGCCTAGCAGACTACGGCGCGTTCGTGGACCTGGGTGGAGTGGACGGCCTGCTGCACGTGAGTGAGATGAGCTGGTCGCGAGTGGACCACCCGAAAGAGGTTATGAAGGAAGGCGACGAGGTCAAGGTCATGGTTTTGAGGCTCGACCCCGCGTCTGGCCGAATCAGCCTTGGTCGGCGGCAGGTCTTACCTGATCCTTGGACGAGCATCCGTGAGAACTACACGGTGGGCAAGCGACTGACGCTTCCGATTTCACGGGTTGTCCAGAGTGGTGCGTTCGTCAAGCTGCCCGAAGGGGCGGAGGCGTTCATTCCGATCAGCGAGATGGCCCACCGTCGGATCAATAAGCCGTCTGAAGTCGTAAGCCCGGGACAGGATGTCGACATTCAGGTCATCGACCTGCGCCCGGACGAGCGCCGATTGGTTCTTTCGATGCGAGCGTTGCTTCCCTACGAGGAGAGGCCGTCCGGCGGCCATTCCGAGGAAGCCAAGCACCGCAGCGAGCGAAGTCGCGATCGACGAGGCGGTTCGGATCGCAGCGAGTCGCGCGGCCATCAGTCCGCTCCCACCGGAAACCTCACGATCGGAGAACGGCTAAGCGCATTGAAGGGTCTTACGTTCGGCGACGATGAGGAAACCGCTGAAGCGCAAGCGCATCCTATCGAAGAAAAGGTCGAGGCCGAGGAAGCTCCAGTAGCGGAACCCGCTTCTCTGGAGACGCCTGTAGAAGCGCAGGCGGCCGAGGCAACGGAGGCAGAAACTCCGGAGTCCGAGGTGGTCAAGGCGCCGGAGGAAGAGAAGCCGGAAGAGAAGCCGGAAGAGAAGCCGGAAGAGTAGATCATCATGACATTCGGCGACGAGACGGATACGTTCCACCTCGTCGCCTTTTTGTAGGGCACGCGCTTGAAAATCGCTATCACCGGGGGAATTGCCGACGGCAAGAGCACTGCGCTCGGTTTCTTGCGCGATCTCGGATTTCAGGTGTTGGACGCTGATGCAGTCGTTGGAGACCTGTACGAAGAAGAATCGGTGGTGGGCGAAATTAAATCCGCGTTCGGCCAGGCAGCCGTGTCGTTCGGAAGGATCGAGCGCGAGTGGCTTCACGGGGTTGTGTTCTCGGATGCGAAATCGCGGCGCAAGCTGAATCAGATTCTGCACTCTCGGGTCATCGGCGCCATCGTAGATTGGAGCCGTGGAATCGCAGGGATCAGCTTCGCGGAAGTTCCACTCCTCATCGAGACGGCGGCGCAGGGGCTCTTCGACCGGGTTTGGGTGGTCTCGGCGGGTTATGACGAACAGCTCCGGCGGGTCGCTGAGCGATTCGGAGGTGACCGTGCCCGCGCCGCACGCCTACTGCAGACGCAACTACCGACGGAAGTCAAAAGTGTCTTCGCCGATGAGATATTCCGATCCGACACGTCGCTCGAAGACCTGCGAAGTCATTTGGTGCTCGCGACAAGAGCACTACAAGAGGATTAGGCGAACGAATGGCCATTCTGAAGCGGTCAGAAATCAGATAGTTCTTTTCCTCGAAGTGTAAGAGGGAATCCGGATGGGCGGACGTGGACATGCTGTGCTATACTCGCCTGACTCTGATCCCCGAATTGTCCGGCAGAAAAGTTGTAGCGAGATGCTCTTAGGCTGGGAAGCAAGTTTGATACCGTTTGAGGTAACAGGAAGGTCTGCGCGTTTTACCGCCGGCCGGCCGTATCTTCTACTGCGTTCTTGCTCCCTTCCATCGGTTGTCCGCTCGCGCCAGCGTCGCATGACGAGAGTTGGCCAACTGCCGTTCGCATTTCCCGGAGAGGGCATCAAACCCATGCGTTATAAGGAGGACTCGTCAAAGTGAGACGGTTCAAAGACTCCATTTTTGCTCGTTTGGCAAGCAGGGCGGCTATCCTGTCCCTGCTATGCAATTTCCTACTGCTAGGCTTCACCCTGAAGTCGGCCGAAGCGCAATTCACATCGGCTTCGAAGCAGTGGGTCGTCCTTGACTTTGTGAACAAATCGGCACACGGCGGGCCCGCCCTTGGCGGCGCTGCGGCTGATGCTGTATCGACCCTGCTCTTGGGCACCAACCGATACGACATTCTGCCACGGGAAACCGTCGAGCGGATTTACAAAGAACTCGAACTGACTCCGCCTATTACAAGAGAATTGGACGTCCTTCGCGTCGGCCAGGCCTTGACTGCTGAGACGGTCATTACCGGTGAGATCACAGAATCCAGAATCAACACCAGTGCCCAAGGCAAGTCTGCGGATGTCGTGTTGGTTGTTCGCGGCATCGACGTCGCCTCGGGTCTTCCCGTCCTTGGCGCTGCTGTCCATGGCCAGTCTTCGGAAAGACCGGGCGACGTTAGCGACGACGTCGTTCTGAACGAAGCCGTCAGCTATGCAGCTCAGCAGGCCGTCAATTCGATTCTGACCCAGCAGGTGGATATTGCCACCGTTCTTACGACACCCACCACGCGTACCGTTCAATTGAACAAGGGTTCGCGACAAGGCCTTAAGAACGGAATGGAGATGGTTGTCACCCGCGGCAAGGAGCAAGTTGCGACGATCCGCATCAGCGACGTGAGCCCTGACCTTGCGACGGCAACGATTGTCAGAGCCTCGAAGGGTGTAGCACCAGGAGACAAAGCCCGCGCGATTTATAACAGGCTTGCAACCGTCACGCTGGAAAGGGGTGGCGGCGCTCGCGTTCGGTCTGCCCGTTCTGGTGGCTCGTCGAGCTCGCTGCTGTCTATCCTCGTCGTCGGCGCTTTGGCGCTAACCTTGGCTAACGGCGGAGGCAGTGGCCCTGGAGACCTCAAGAGCGAAGCCACCCCCTTGGCTGACAACGAGACCCCCGGCGTCAAGCTCTCTTGGCA
>JACDEQ010000381.1 GCA_013816225.1 Armatimonadota bacterium
CGGCATGACTGTTAGACGATGACGGAAAGTGCAGAAACTCGAGAAGGGAAACACCTTGCCGAATCACCGGTTCGACCGGCCGGAGCGTCGGGCCCGCGGAGAACAGAAATGCGGCACGAGAATGATGACAATCGTAAAGAAGCACAGGGGGTGGAGTCGCCGGACGGCGAGTTCCGAGTCAACAGCGGTCGGGTGATCAGGTGCTTGGTGATTTCGAGTGTGCTGTGCCTTGCGAGCCTGGCGATAATCGTGGTTGGCTTCGTCGTTGCCTTTCCTGAGCCTGTAATCAACAAGCGAGTCATTACGATTCTGCTGGGCAGGTGCGTGTTGGTGCTCGTTCTGCTCATGTTTGCAAGCAACTGGAAGAAGTACGGCCAGCGCGTGGTGGTGTTAGCCGAGGGGTTTCGTTTTCATAAAGGAGAATGGTGGTCGGAAGTGCTTTGGGAGGATATTACCGCCGTTTGGCGTCATTCGTCCACGATTGAAGGTTCGCTTGCGCTTCTCGAAACGGATTTATGGATCCAAGTGAAAGACCGAGAGACGATCTATCTGACCTCGTTCTTTCTTGACATGGAGAGGCTTGTCGACATAGTCTTGGCTGAAACGGCGCGAAGAATGGTTCCAGCAATGTTGTCGCAACTCCGGAATGGACAAATCGTTGGCTTCGGGAAGGTAGCGATCAGTGCGACTGAATTGGTCGCCTCCGGAAAAGCCCTTGCTTGGGGCGATGTTCATGCAATTCAAGTTGCACACGGGGGAATCGATGTCCAGCGGAGGGGAGTCCAAGGTTCCTGGTATTATACTCCCATCAAGAAAATGCCCAATTACCATGTGTTTCTGGCTTTGCCAGAAGTGCTTTTGAAGGCCGATGGAACCCAGAGCCAGGAAAAGGGCACATTCTGAATAATCGGGCCGAACAAGCCGCTCAACTTGACCGGGGCCGCATTCTTGTTTCGCGCGGCATGTTGTCCTTGCAGCGGCCCCGGCAAGTTAGCTTTGTCGTTCGGCACATTGCAGCGGAATTCTTGTGGAGACGCATCGCCATGATATTGTTCCGGATCGTTTCGGTGATTTTGATGCTAATTGGCGGAATTACTTTTCTTGCGAAGGCGGCTGTAATCTGGAAAGCGTTAATGGACCGGCATGATATCTGGGACACCTACGTATCCTCCTTGCCGTTCCTATGGTCATGGGTATCGGTGCAATCCTTTGGGTTCTAACGGAACTTGTCGTGCGGATTGACGGCCGCCAGCAGAAGTAGTGCCTAACCTGGCGTCGGAGGCCACCCTCTGGTTCTCGGCCTTGATTGGGTTGATGGTGAAGGGGGCCGGAGAAGTGTGTCAGTATGGTGTCACTGCAATGGGGCCGGGCCGAACCAGTTGTTCCACTTGACCGGGCAGATTCTCGAGGCTTCGTAGCCCCTCCTGAAAAATGACGCCATTGGCGCTTCAGCCCGGCAAATGAACTTGTGCGTTTGGCCGTGAAAAACGCTCGACTGAAGGAGATCGGGGAGCAAAAGGGGAGCAAGCTAACGCAGCCGGTTTGTTCCCTGCTAACCTCGCAAATTCTCCATCTCATGGTACGCTCGAAGAAAACGGTGACCATGTGTCGCGCCGCGTGGTCGACGTCCTTTCTGCGCGCTCTGAGGCATCACCATGAGCAAGCTGCATCCCAATGGCAAAGTGTCTGCGAACGGGTCCCGCAAGACAGATCCCAAATCGACGAAGCCGGACAAGAGCGAAGCGGCGACATCGGGCCGCGACGCCGGCGGTCGGTTCGCGCCGGGCAATGCGGGCGGGCCGGGCAATCCAATGGCGCGGAAGGTGGCGTCCTTGCGGAAGGCGCTGCTTGACTCGACGACGCCGGAGCAAATCATGGAGGTCGCGGAGAAGCTGCGGCAACTCGCCATCGAGGGCGACGTGCCGGCGGCGAAACTCTTCTACGCGTACACCCTGGGCAAGCCGACGTCGCCGACGTGCGATCCGGATCGGGTGAATCAGCACGAGTGGCTGGGGTACGAGGAGGAAGTGTTCCTCAACAACGCGATCTCGAAATTCACGGACATGCCGACGCCCGACGTTTGGCTGCTGCTGGTTCGGCTGTTGCGCGCGACCAACGCGGAGAAGTTGCAGCGCAGCTTGTTTGGCTGGGCCACGGGGTCCGAAAAGGAGCTCGCGAAGTTCCACAAGAAGGAGGATGACCTGAGCGAGCAGGAGCTGTCGGAGATGCTGCAAAACATGGGCGAGGCGAAAAACTGGGACAAGCTGAAAGCCACCGCCGCCGCCCCGCAACCGGCCGCCGCGAAGACCCCGCCGCCGGTGGCAGCCGCTGCCCAGAAACCCGAGAAGAAAACGGCGCCGACACCGTCAACAAACGGCAGTAACGGCACTCACGCACGGCAACCGCAAACCGCGGCGAACGGGACCGCATCAGCGACGAACGGCAAGAAGCCCACGCCAAAACAAGAAAACGCCGCGAAAACACCGTCACCCAACGGCAGTAATCGGGTGGCCGCGTGGCTGCCGAAGGGGCAACGGCCGGGGGGCAAGGTCGTGCCGCGGTTTTAGGGGTGAG
>JACDEQ010000382.1 GCA_013816225.1 Armatimonadota bacterium
GCCCGACAATGATATATAATCCGCTGTCCGCAGCGGAGAGATGGCTGAGTGGTCGAAAGCGCCCGCCTGCTAAGTGGGTAACGGGGTAATTCCCGTTCTCGGGTTCGAATCCCGATCTCTCCGCCACTAAATCGAACCTCTGGGAGGCCATGCGCGGTCTATACTTGAAAATGCTCTGGCGAACGCTCATACCCCTCGGCATGCTGCTGGCTGCGACCCTAGCCCGAGCCGACCTGCCTGATTACCTGAAGCTGCGCAAGAAGTACGGCATCTCCCAGGCAACAACAAGCCTCGCCCTCGATACGCTCGTCGGCGCCGCGGTCCTGGAGATACGCGGCGAAGTCAAAGGCACCATCACGGTCGACGGCAAGACCAGCCTCCTCCTGAATGTGAAGGGAGGGGAGCCGATCACGGTCAAGGGCGAGAACGTCGAAGCCTGGCTGAAGTACCCACAAGCCATCGCGCGCATGGTCATCAAAGCGCGCCGCGCCAACGAGTTCGCCCCGCTCGACGCGCAGCTTCTCGGCGCCGTCGAAGAGGGCGCGATGCGAGATTGGGAGGCCAAGCGAAAAGCCCCGCCCATCGCGGCCGCACGCCATATGCCCAAGCCGGCAACCCGAGGCGGCGTGCCCAAGCGAGAATGGAACATCGAACCGAACGCTGCCGTGCCGGTTTACGCCGACTTCATTCGCGGTTATAACCCCCGCCTGAGCGAAGCCCAAGCCACCGAAATCGCCACAGGAATTATCGGCTTCAGCATCGAATTCGGCGTCGACGCCCGCCTGATCACGGCGATGGTGCTGGTCGAAAGCGGCTTCAACCCGTCCGCCACATCCCGCGCGGGCGCCATGGGCCTCGGCCAGTTGATGCCGGGAACGGCTCAAGGCTTAGGCGTCCGCGACGCTTACAACACGAACGAGAACCTCTGGGGCACGGTCCGTCTCATCCGGGGCCACCTGGACAAGTACGCGTCGTCCGACGACAAATACTCCGGCTTGGTCCTCGCTCTCGCCGCATATAACGCCGGCGGAGGCGCAGTCAAGCGGCACGGAGGCGTCCCGCCCTACCGCGAAACCAAAAACTACATCAAAAAGGTCACCGACTGGTACGACAAGCTCAGCGGCCGATAGCGCCGTTTTGCGCAATGCTTCAAAATAGGCTAAACAGCCTTTGACCAGTATCACCTTAGAGTTCGACGGCCTTCCTCCGGAAGCCGCCAAATGCGCCGCGTGCATCGACCGCCTCGGCGAGCGCTTGCAAGGCGTCGTCGGCATCTCTTCGGTGGTTATGGCGAAAGACCGCCGCGAGGTCGTGCTCGCGCTTCACGAAACGGCCGAGCCCAAACGCGTCGAAGCGGCCGCCCGGAAGATCATGTCCGAGGTCGCGGACGGCTATGTCCACGACGCACTTAGAATCGGCGGGATGGATTGCCCGTCGTGCGCCTCGGAAATCGAAGGCTCGCTCAAGGACATAGATGGCGTCGTTTCGGCCTCAGTCGACTTCCCCGCCGCCCGGCTCTTCGTGGAGTACGAACTAGGCAAGGTTGGCCTCCCGGACATCCAAAATCAGGTTCGCAGGCTCGGCTTCTCGGCGCAAAAGCTGAGCGACCCGGCAAAGGACGATTCGGCGACGCAGGTGGTGCCGTTGGCCCTGGGCGGTGTCCTGTGGGTGGTGGGGGCTCTGGCGCCCGAATCAGCCAAGCCGATCCTTTACTCCGCTGCAACCGTCGTCAGTGGGTGGCGGATGATCGTTCCCGGCTTGATATGCCTGCGCAACCTGAAGTTCAGCACCAACACATTGATGACCGTCGCCGTGATCGGCGCGCTCTCGATCGGCGAATGGAGCGAAGCAGCCGCAGTTGCCTGGCTCTTCGCTCTCGGCAATTTCCTGCAGGCCCGCACAATGAACCGAACCCGGACGGCCGTCAAGTCCCTAATCGACAGCGCACCGCGGATAGCGACGATTCGGAAGAACGGGGAGCGCCGCGAAGTCGAAATACAGGAGGTCATCGAAGGCGACCTGATCGAAGTGAAACCGTTTGCGATTATCCCGGTCGACGGTGATGTGGTCGAAGGCAACAGCTTCGTGAACACCTCGTCGCTCACAGGCGAAAGCGAGCCTGTTTGGGCCGCGCCAGGCAGCGAAGTGCTGGCGGGGGGCGTTGCCGAGGGTGGGTTTCTTTTGGTTAGAGCCAAGGGCTCCTTTACCGATTCCACATACTCGAAGATGTTGGAACTCATCGAGCGCGGCCAATCCGCAAGAGCGCCGCAACAGGAGATGATCGACCGGGTCACCGCTTGGTACACGCCTGCGGTCTTGATCGGCGCGCTCCTCTTAGGAATCACGCTGCCGCTGCTCGCCTTCCGCACGTGGGAGCAAGGGCTGCACCAAGCGTTCTGGCTCCTAATGGTCGCCTGCCCGTGCGCTCTGGTAATCTCTATTCCGGTCGCGGCTGTCACCGCGATCGGTGCGGCGAGCCGGCTGGGCGCGATGGTCAAGGGCGCCGTGTTCCTGGAGGCGCTGCCAAAGGTCAAAAACTGGGCTTTCGACAAAACCGGGACCCTGACC
>JACDEQ010000099.1 GCA_013816225.1 Armatimonadota bacterium
CAAGGCCGAGCTCTTGCGAGTCAAGCTGCTTCTGCCCTGGATCCCTGAAAGGCGCGCCTACGATGTGCGGGGCGACGGGGGAGACTTGGTGGTCCAGCGATACAAAGACGGCTCGTGGAGCTTCCAGGACGTCGTCCCGATCCCTAAGGACGAGGAACCGGCCGAGACCGCCTACGTAATCGAAGCAAAGGACACGCGGATCGTCTTTCGAGACTGGTTCGTTAAGCGGCCCCAGGAGTGGCGCTGCGCCTTCACCGATTTCTCCGCTGCCGGCACCGAGGACGGCGCAACCGTCGACTTCGATGGGTTAGTCGAAGGGGTTGGCCAGGTGTCGGGTGTCCTGGACGCCACGACCGTCGACGTGCAATTTGTCCAGCTTCAGAGCCCTAAGTTGAGCATTATGCCCCTGAAGAAGTACTTCGCCCAGTGGAAGAATTTGCGCGAGGTCGATTGGCTGCATAGCTGGACCGCGTCGGACGTGCACTACGCCGGTGCGTTGACTATTCAGCCGATGCTGAAGGACGGGAAGGCCGAGTGGCGGGTGCGAGGGGACGGTTCGGTAGATGCGTCGAAAGTCATTGCTTTCAAGCGTCGGTTTGACACGGCCCATTTCGAAGGCGCTTTTACCGAGCGGCTCGCTACCGGGGATTTCGCGGCCACCGGAACGGGCGTGCGAGGAAGGGCGACGGGGACAGTGCGGTACTCACCTGATCTTGCGGGGCAACTAGAGGGTGAGATATTTGCAGCCAACGAATCGACGGCACGAAGATATGCGGGCGAATTGATTCCCAGGGACCTCTCTTTCCGTAACGCGAACTATTCAGGCAAGCTCGGATTCGGCGACAGGATGCTCGCTGCCGGCAACGTCAAAGCGACATCGGCATCGTTCCAAGATTATCAGGCTCTGAATGTCAGGTCCGTAGTCGTTTCGGACGGGAAGACGCTGCGGCTGAGCGGCCTGAAGGGCAACCTTTTGGGAGCGGCCGCCCGGTCCGAGCTAATGGTCCTTCTGGGAGACAAGCCGACGGTCAAAGGCTACTTGGTCGCCGACAACGTCGATGTGACGAAACTGCCCGGTGTTCCTGGCGACACGGTTTTGCGCGGCGTCGCAGATCTTCAGGTGGTGTTCGGCGGTTCAGCGTCCAAGCCGACGGCGACCCTTCGCGCATCGGGAGACGCGCTTGTTGCGTTTAAGCTCGATGACGAACGCCACCGGGAGCGCGTCGACTTCCGCCTTACGGGAAATCTCAAGGAAGGCCGGCTGTTCGTCACTGCGGCCGAGGTGGCCGGTCAAAGCGGCCTTCTGCGTGGGAGGGGCTCGGTTTCGCTCGACGGACGCAAATTGGACCTGAAGGTGGCCGCCAATGCCATTGATTTGGGTAGCCTCCCAGGCTCAACCGTAAACGGAGTCGCGTACGGGGACATTACGGTGAAGGGCTCGGCGGCGAATCCGGTCGTTACGGGATTAGTAGAAGCTTACTCGGTAAACATAGAAGAGTATTCCCTGCCTTTCTTCTCGGCGAACCTCGGCTACAAGAACAGGGTGCTCTCTGCTAGGGGCTTTGAGGCTCGAAGCGGGGTGACGCTAATCACCGGCGACGCATCGGTCGACTTTAATCGCAATAGCTCTCTACAGGGTAGCGGCAAAATCGAGGATCTGGGAGTCGGAGAGTTCACCCAGGACCAGATCATGGGCTTAGCCACAGGCAGCTGGACGCTGGGCGGCACAACGGCCGATCCGAATGTGGCTGCAGAACTGACGGCCGACAGCCTTCTCGCAGACCGAATCGAGATCAATAATGCACAGGCAACTGGGCATTGGTGGGGCGGCGAGCTGACGATCGACAAAGTCACAGCGAATGTCGGCACCGGCTTACTAGAGGTTACGGGGGGTTGGAGCCGGACGAAAGACAGCCAGATCGTGGCGAACCTCGCCGACGTTCCCGCGAGTATTTTCGAACCCTATCTGGAAGGAGGAGCGAGCATCGAAGGGCTTTTGACCGGCAAAGCAATGGCCAGTTTTCGAGACGGCAAGCTAGCCACCGGTGTGGGCTCGGTTCAGGCTCGCGACCTCGTTCTGAACGGTGAGCCGGTCGGAGGAGGGTACTTGTCCGCCGAGGTGGCCGGGAGAAAGGTGCACTTTGACGGTGGCAGCGGCGGCATCGGCGAGGGAGCCGGCGGCGACACGTACGTTGTGGTGGAGAACGGCTCTTACGATCTCGACTCGAAAGAACTAACCGCGTCGCTCTATGCCTCTAATTTGAGCGTCAAGGACGCGAGCCGGATCGCCTCCGCGGCATTCAAGGATCAGCTCTCCTTCGAGGTCCGGGAGGAGCTAAAGAAACTCGACGGCACCTTCACTTTGAGCGCCAAAGAGATCACCGCCAATAAGCTGGAAACCAAGTGGGATGTTGCTAGCGGAACGTTGGACTTTTCAGCGGCCGGCCTGAAATACGAGGGCCGCGAAATGGGCCAGGCCGAAGCCCTGGTGAAGAAGGAGGGCGACCTGTACGTGTTCGAGAAAGCGCGCCTCTTCGATGGGCCGGCGAGCTTCAGGCTGAGCGAGACGAACCAAAACTTCATCGATGAGAATGGACAGCTGGTTCTCGACGGTGAGTTCTATAACATAGAACTGAAGTGGCTCAAGAACATCGATCCCACGCTAGAGGGCCTCACCGGTACGGCCAGCTTTTCATTCGTTGCAGAAGGCGAAGCGAGGTCGCCCTTGATCACCGCGTCGATAGACACCGACAATGTGAAGTGGGGTGAGTTCCCGGTCGACATCATGACGAACCCGCTGTACATTCGCGAAGGGGTCATATCCGGGACGTCATGGGATACTAAAGCACCGTCGAGCGATATCGTCGGCTCGGTGGAGCTCAGAGACCTCAGGGCTACGTTGGAAGAACTCTCGATTCCCTTTCACTATCCGGGATCGATCCCACGAAACGAGACCATTTTCGCGCGTATTCAAGTTCCGAACACGCCCATATCAGACGTTAGCGAGTTTTTTGGCGTCGTTGCCGATCAAACGCAAGGAACCCTGGACGGGGGCGAATTGGTCGTCTCCGGCACTCTCGATGCTCTCGATGTGCGGGGCACTGTCAGCGCGTCGGCGGATCAGATCAAATTCAAAGGGCTCGACACGCCGCTCGTAGGTGCATCTGCGAAAGTTCAATTGGAAGGTCCAATTCTTAAGCTCTTGGCTAGCGCGGACAGCAGCTTCGCCACGCCTCTAGGCAGTGCTCCCGGCCTGTTGTTGGAGGCGTACGTCGACCTCAACGAGTGGAAATTCTTGCCCGTAGGAACTCAGGCCGATTCTCATCTCCGATTCACAAATTTCGCGGTTAAGCAAGGATTCGGAACCGAGACGGTTACTCAGGGGACCGTAAGCGCGGACCTCGGCATCACCGGTGACGTCTTTAAGCCCGTGGTTGCGGGAGATATCTCCCTGAGCGACGTTGCCCTGGACGTCGCCGGACAGTTTCCGGAGACCACGACGGCGGCGAACTTGCCCGTGGACCCGCTATTCGACGTAACGCTCCAAATCGTCAGTAGCCGAATCTCGAGCGGCCCGCTGGATGCGCAGGCCACAGGAAGCGGAGAGGTGAAAGGGCGATGGTCCAACTTGAACGCCGAGCTGGCGTTGCAATTAGACGCGGGCGACGTCACCCTTCCAACGGGACGCATTCGTTTTGAACGGGGAGGCACCGCCGACTTCAAGTACAGCAAGGACTGGCGGGGCGATACCAACGCGACGCTACTCGTAGATCTCAACGCAACCACGCGCATAACGGCCGACGCCGGTTTCGGTACTCAGCGCTACACGGTGGACATGCGCATCAGCGGCGACCTTCTTAGCGAAGAATCCTTGCGCATCGACGCGGTGAGCGACCCACCTGACCTGTCGCAAAGCCAGATTTTAGCGATTTTGGGCCAGAAGCAGTTATTCGAAAACGTGGCCGCAGCCGGATTCGGTGATTTCAACTCCCAGATCAAAAACATTCTCGCTTCCGTGGCCGCACCCGCACTGCTCAGCCATATAACACAGCCTTTGGAGGAGGCTCTGGGGTTGGATTATTTGGCGCTCGACTTCAGCCCAGCGGGCGTGGGAGGGATCACGATCGCGAAGTCCCTCGGTAACGGATTCACACTCGAATACCGTAGAGTATTGGAGCAATTCGCACTAACGGGCGAGTCGTTGGAGGAAATCAGGCTTAACTACAGGTTGCCATCAAGCAACCCGATTCTCGGCAGGTTAGCCCTCGGTGTGGCGGCGACTCGAGACGGGCTTCTCAAGGCGACGCTGTCGTATTCAAGGCGATTCTAATATGAAAAAACCTAGAAACGAAGGCATCCGCGCAATGTCTAAGAGCTTGCCGGCAGTCGAGCATGGGCGTGGGCCATAGAAGACTTCGAGAGGCTGGTTATCTTGTACGAGCGTCGAATCTATGGCGTAGCCCTCCGGCTTTCCGAGAATCAGGACGACGCCGCCGACCTAACGCAAGAGGCCTTCTTGCGGGCGTTCCGCGGATGGAAAAACTTTCGAAAGGAGTCCCAAGCTTACACGTGGCTTTACCGGATACTGGTGAACCTAAACAAGGACCGAATTGGCCGCGAGGCTCGAAAGCGAGAGAAGGAGACAATGTCTTTGTCAGACGATTCTGCGGAGTCGGCAAAGGCATTGTTCGACACCGGGCCGACGCCGGATCAGAGTGCGGAAACAGGTGAAATCAGAGGCATGCTGATGAGGGCGATACGGGATTTGCAGCCCGGCTACAGGGAATGTATTGTTCTGAAAGACATAGAAGGGCTAAGCTACGAGCAGATTGCGGAAGTGATGGGAATCACGGTGGAAGCGGTGAGAAGCCGGTTGGCGCGCGCCAGGCAGCAACTGCGCCAAACTTTGGCACCGCATCTGAAAGCATAGGCTTCACGGAGGAAGATTTGATTAAGTGTTTTACATTGGTGGCCGTTCTCCTTGCAGCATTTGGCACGGCGTTCGCGCAGCAAATCGTTAGCAAGATCGATGTCGAGGGAGACGTCAACGTCAACGAGGACACCATCAAGGCCGTTATGAGAACCAAGGAGGGGCAGGTCTACCAGGAAGCCCAGCTCACTCGTGACCGGCAAAGCATCGAAGCCATGGGGTTTTTCCAGGACGTTCGAGTGTTCGGCCAGTTGCTTCAAGATAACACCTATCGCGTCGTCGCCCAAGTAGTTGAGTGGCCGAAGATTGAAGAGATCGATATAAGTGGAAACACGGTCTTCGACGATACGAAGATTCTCGACGTTTTTGCGAAGGTGAGTACGCCTGGGATTCAGCCTGGCCAAGTTCTGAATGTGTCGCTCCTCGACAAAGCCGCAACCGCCATCAGCGAGCTCTATCGAACGGAAGGCTACTTCGCCCGGATCAGCAAATTCGAGCCCGATTCGCAGAAACCGTCGAAGCTGCTCGTCGAAATCGTCGAAGCACGCGTAAGCAAAATTACGATCGAACCGGTTACAGGCAGCAAGCTGCGTACCAGACGCTCGGTGTTCGATAAGCTGATCGATACCAAGGAAGGCGACCTTTTGAACCAGCGGACATGGTCCGAAGACCTGCGCCGGATCGTAGATACCCGCTGGTTCGACAGCATCGACCCGGATAGCAACGAACCGGATTTGGGCAAAGTCGAATTGATCGTGCGGGTCCAGGAAGGGCGGACAGGCTTATTCAATGTCGGCCTCCAGGTCGACCCTCGTAACAACTTGGCGGGGCTGCTCACGCTGACGGAAACGAACTTGAACGGCACCGGTAAGTCGGTCGGTATTAACCTGTTGCAATCTGCCCAAGGGTTGGGCACGAGCCTGTCGCTCGACTACGGCGACCCGTTCCTGGACGATCGCCGCACCGCGTTGAACGCCAGCATCTACTCCCGCCAGTCGCTCGTATTTGGAGGTTCTCTCTTCGGTATCGGCGGCGGAAGTTTGAATGAGGGAGACCGGTTTTCGCAAAGGCGCACCGGGGGCTCGATCGGCATATCCCGCCCATTCAACAATGAGACGCGTGGCAACATCGGCATCAAGGCCGAAAACATCAACACGATTAATTTCACTCCGGACCCGGGCGAGGAGTTCATCGTGCAGGATGGAGATGTAGCAACGTTGATGCTGGGAGTCGTGCGGAACCGCCGTGACAACAGCGTCGATCCATCCCGTGGCGACTGGCTGCGGCTCGCGTTCGAGCCGAGCTACTCGAATATTTCATCGGTTGGCGGCTTGACGACGGGCTACCCTATTCTGGGTTCCAACTTTTTCGGCAAGTTTATTGTGGATTTCCGGAAGTATTTCAGCAGCGGCCCGCCGAGGAAGCCTGAGGAATTCGACCAGCCGCGCAAAGTCATCGCCACACGCGTATACGCAGGATTTATCGCCGGAGAAGTCCCGTTCGTGGAACAGTTTTTCGTCGGCGGTTCGAATGGAGTCCGCGGATACGCGGAAGACCGGTTTTGGGGGAGGAACGCTTTCCTCGCGCAGATCGAATATCGCTACCCCATCCAACAGTCTTTCAACATTATCGGCTTCGCAGACTACGGTGGGGCTTGGAACGGGTATGGCACCGTGAGGGAGTTCACCCAATCTCCGAACCTGAATTTGCATTTGGGTTATGGGATCGGAATTAATTTCAAAACGCCATTCGGACCTATCCGTCTTGACCTCGGGTTCGATGATAAAGGCAACCCGCGCACGCATTTTCTAATTGGTGGCAGTTTCTAAATATTTCAGGAGTAAATTATCATGATCGATCGAAAAATGAGCCTTGTTTTGATTGCCGTTGTATTCGGCGTGGCGGCATTCGCGTTGTCTGCATTTCAACCGCAAACGATGAAGTTTGCGGTTGTGAATTTGGCAGACCTCGCCGAAAAGTCTAAGCTTGGAATGAGGGAAAAGAAAAACTTCGACGGCTTGAGAACAAAGTACAGTTCTCTTATTCAGTTTATGAACACGAATAAGGTGATGAAGCGAGAGGACGCTTCCAAGCTTGTCGAAATTTGGCGCGCGGAAAAACCGACCCCCGCACAAACCACGGAGATGGAAGCGATAAAGACGGCCGCCCAGAAGAATAGCGACGAATTACGAACACTGATCAGCAAGCTCAACCCCACCCAGGAGGAGCAGACAAAGATTCGCGAGATGTCGAGCCTCGCCCAGGGAACTGAGGACATGCTGGATCAATTAGACAAATTGTTGGGCCAGGCGATGCAGGCCCAGGCAAGCGCCAAACAGGCGGACGTACTTAATAGGGCAAGGGCAGCCGTGCAAAAGGTCGGAAAACGAGATGGCTACACCCTGGTTCTGGAATCCAACGTCGCCCCTTACGGCGCCACGGACATTACCGATGATGCACTCAAGGTCATGGATAC
>JACDEQ010000383.1 GCA_013816225.1 Armatimonadota bacterium
TCGCTCAGCATCACGACCTGATTGTCAGCCAGCAAGCAGAGTACGAACCGGCGTGGCTACGATTGCAGGACATCTACAGCAGGTCCGCCGTGGACGTCCACATTCCCGGCGCTGGCAATGGGTCGGGGTCGGTGAGCACGAGTCCATTCCGCGCGGCGTTGCCCCCGATCAAGCAAACTCGCGCATTGGAAGATCAGGCTCGGGCTACGCTCACCAAAGCGATGGAAAACCTGGTTGTGGCGCAGCAATCGCTCGTCATGGAAGCCGACCGCGTCGTGGCGGTACGCCTGCCTTAGTTCCTAGCCGCTGAATTTCTCCGCAAGATACGGAGAAATTTGACGGCCTAAAATACCAAGCTGCACTTTCCGAGAACTTTTTAGAGCGCCCAGCTTCAAGCATCGTGAAACGTCGATGGAGCATTGAGCGTTGCGATTTTCGGAGCCACGAGCCGCCAACGCAATCAACGTCAGTATTCGTGATGTAAGATGTTTGTCATTGAACTCTTGCACGGGAACCGTTGCGGGATGAATCGCGGCTCGTACTTGGTCACACCTTAAATGACGGGTTGGAGTCCCGGCTTTAGTCGGTCTTTTCCGCCTGAAGACGGTACTCCAACCCGAACTCTTCGCCGTGACACAGCACGATTGGCTTATCATGCTGGCTTTCGCGGTGCTTCAGAGCGTCGAAAACTCGGCGCCGAAACGTCGGCGCTTGTGAACCTGGGTAACTCAGGTTTTCTCGGAAAGTGCAGTTCAAGCGACACTTTGCTCGTAATCGGTTGGCGTCGCTGACGGTCCTGAGCGCCGGGCGACGTCGCTCCATGCCGCTCGCCTCAGCTCGCCCCGGCCAGGCGTTTGGGCCGACGCGCCCGAACCGCATCGAGCCGGCCAATGTCGATCTTCAGAACTTGCTGATACAGGAACAACAGAGCCGCGAGTGCCTGATTCTGCGTGCTGGCCGCGACGTTGCGCTCGACCGCCAGGTGCGTGGGAAAGGCCTCGATCTCCACCGCGCCCATTTCGCGTGGATGCCGCTTATTGTGGAAGAGAATGTAACGCTTGATTCAATCGGGCGTAGGCGCTTTCGGTTCGCTTCGAGTAATGAAGCATGCGCATCTTGGCGGCAACCTGATCGAGCAACTTCGGCGGCTGAGTTGGTTGGAACGCTCGTTGCGAATGCACGGGAATCTCCTTGCTATCGAGCTCGCGCGGCGTTAATATGTCCGCGGGATTGAAAAGAGTTTTTCTTTCCCAGCGGCACGAATCGACAATCCGGATTAGGCAGAGTCAAGTGCCGAATTAGATGGCAAGTATTCCATCGAATGATTGTTCGGCCAGACGTGCCTACCGCGTTGTGGAATTCCCAAGACTTCAGATCGAGTCAGTGCAACATGAAATCCAAATTGCCCGGCCTAGCGGCACTCTTTTACGCAATCGGCGGCATCGGCGTCGGAATGAACATCGGCGCAGCTTGTTACGGATACGGAATCGTAGAACCCGTGACAAACACGTCGTGGTTCAGTGCTCTCGGCGTATTGCTGATGATTGTGGGGTGGACATTGGCCACATTTTGTCGAGTGAAAAGCACGCAAGGCGATGGTTCGAGTGGACCCAAGCCGTGACGAATAAGGGACGGATCGCGCAGACCAGCGCGGAGGGAATCATGCAATATGTTCCGATTGCCCTCGTCGCGGTAGGCGGCGCCATCAGCTTGTGCGCGATACTGGCCGGGTTCGTCCTGGTCGTACGCCACGGGGGGTGGCAGGCAGCGATGCAGCATATGCCCACCGGCCGTTGGTCGCTTCCGCGACGCCTGCTCTATAGTGGGGCGATGGGTGTGTGTGTGTGTTGCCTCGTCTTTATCTTGTTCATCCTGGCACGATTCCCCGCTGGAATGCCGTGGAGCATGAGGCCATGAAACATATCAAACAGATGCGCCTGATCGGTCGAGTGTCTGCACGCCCTGTTGGCTTCCGCGCAACAATCGAGCCCCGCCTAACCCTGGTCGGAAGTAGTCCAGGCCCAACCAGTCGCTCAACTTGACCGGGGACGCATACGGGTTTCGCGCGGGGTGAAGTCGTTGCAGCGGCCCCGGCAAGTTAGCTTTAGCGTTCGGCAGGGCCAACCCAACAAAGGAGACAGGTCATGAGGCAGGTTTGCAGCTTGGTGGCGGTGTTGGCCGTGGCATTCGTGGGCCTCAACGCCTCAGCGGGCGATGCGAAGGACGACCTAAAGGCGCTCCAAGGAACCTGGGATCTCGTCTACTTCGAGCGGGATGGCAAGGAAGCGAAGCTGCAACCCGGCACCAAAGCTATCAACACGGGTGACAAGTTCGTCGTCAAGCGCGGGGACGAAGTCATTGCGGCAGGAACCTTCAAGTTTGACCCGAGCAAGAAACCGAACGCATCGGAAACTACCTATACCGAGGGGCCGAATAAGGGTAAAACCTTCAAGGGCATTTATCAGATTGACGGTGATACAATGAAGTTCTGCCGGGCGGGCTCGACAGACGACGAAAGACCAACCGAGTTCAAAACGAAAGCGGCCAGCGGGCAGTTCGTGGC
>JACDEQ010000384.1 GCA_013816225.1 Armatimonadota bacterium
CTCGTCAACTGCACGGAGGCGGGTTTGCCGGCGTGAGGGGTTGCGCCAGTGTGAATGACCTTGCCGAATCTTACTCGGCAGCAGGTGGTTCAAGCTTTCCTACTGCAATCTCTAATTTCTTGGTGCTGCGAATGAGGTCGGCCAAAAGCCCTTCGTCTATTTCCATGCGGCCTTCATATTCTGCCAGGTTGCGTTCATTGTGCGCTCTCAAGAAGATTTGTATGTCAGCTTTGTCCGAACCCAGCGTATGGACGAGTGTCTGGAAAACTGTAATTCGATTTTCCGACCGATAACCTTGCTGGCGCAGCGCAGCGAGTGCCAGCCGGTGGGCTGCGCCGTAGGCCAGGTCAAACTGGCTATCTGGATCGATACTCTCGTTCTGAGCATCAGCTAGGCGTGTACGAGCAGAGTTCACCATGCCGGCAAACTCACTTCGTGATCCGGCTTCGGACTTGAGCCGGTTGATTCTCACCAGGTTGTCGAGTTCTTGTTTGCTCATAGCTGGAGTTCTTTTTCCGAACCAAAAACGAAAATCTTCGGCAACGCGCTTATCTTGCTGATGAATGATCCCTTGTCAGACACTTTGCGCCGCCAGTCTTTCGGAGAAAGAAAGGTCGGGCTTACTTTGCGACCTAATATGTCTTCAGCACCAATCAATGCAGCATAGAGTTCGGCGTAGTTCAACTCGTCTCCAATCACCATCAGATCGATATCGCTGCGTGCAGTATCCATGCCTTTTGCCACCGAGCCGTACACGAACGCAGCCTTGATCTTATCGGCATGGGGCTCGAGTGATTTCCTGAGCGGCTCGCTCAAGGCTACCGTCTTGATAACAAGGCTCTGCAATTCCGCGAAAATCGGAGACTGACGATTTGCCCGGTAATGTTTCTGATTGCCAATGCGCTCGACGGAGACGATTCCACTACGCTGCAAACGAGACAATTCCCTCTCAACCGCGCCCGTTCCCGATCGAACATTCCTCATAATCTCGGACGCGTAGAAGCTACGCTCGGGCTGGCCAAAGATGAGGGCCAGCACCCGCTGCTGCACCTTGGAAAAGAGCGCGTTTGATAGGCTAACCGTTTCCATTTCTATCCTACCCATTTTGGGTGCTATACACCCCAATTTGGGTCTTATACACCCCAATTTGGGGTCCTTCAAGAAACGAACGGAAGCGGGGCGCTGCCGGGCCGTGCGCCCAGGGTCGGCGTCGGTGCGCCGGTCGAGCACGACGTGCCCGGCGGATGCACCGCTGTCGGCGTGCCGGCGCAGCTCGTCAATTGCGCGGAGGCGGGTTTGCCGGCGTGACAGGGGCGAGTCGGTTGGCTTGCAAGGACGAATGTCGTCGTCGCCCGCGGCAAATCAACCCGACGGGCAGATCAGTTCTGATTGCCAGAAATCGTGTCAAGCCCAAGAATCCTAAAGAATCAAAAATATTTCTGTTTTACGGAAATTCAATCGGGTGTATGGTTCGCCTGTCTCACCCGGCAAGAGGGGCGCTCGCGATCGCCACGAACGTGCGGTGGGATGCGGTGGACGTGAAGTGCGCAAGACGAGGCGCATGAAGCGTACGGCGAAGTCGTGTGGTCCTGACGTCGCGTTGCTGGCGTCTATGCACCTGGGAGGCATTCGACTTCCCAGGGCGCAACGGAGGCAAAAGAGCCGTTCTCCGGGGAGAGCTCGCTATAAGCCGTAAAGCCATTGCGCAGGGAAGGCCGGATGCTCTCCGCTGAACCTGTATGCTCGTGTGCGCACTCTCTGTGCACATTGCACGCGAGACCGCGGGTGCAGCGCGCACCCGGTCTTCCCTGCGCCCTCTTCATGAGAGGGCGAAGAATTTCTGGCAAAGCTCGGGCGATCAGCGCCGCGAGATCGCGAATCCATATCTCCGTCGTCCCGTGCTGTGAGGGGCGGGGAACCACGAGGGAACTCGACTCCTCTCCCTCGTAACCGCCCGGCCGGCCTCGATTTCCGGTAGTCGAATCCCCCTGTGGTAACCTCGCATTAACCAAGATTAGCGTCTGGTTAGGGACGTAAAGACGCGCGAATAGCCCTCGTTTTGACACGTTGGCAGGGGAAGCAGGACCCGGCTTTGGACGGGCCCCCCATGCGACACCAATGAGGCTCTCGCGCTGGCGCATTATCGCCGCGCCCGACGCGCGGCTGTGAAACCGGCAGCCGGTCGCTCCCGGAAGATTGAACGAGAGCATTGAGAGGATACGATCTGGTGTTCCGGAAATTCATTCAGTTCGTGGCGCTGGCCAGCCTTCTGGCGACGGCTTCGGCCTCCAGCGCCCAGCAGGTCGAATCGCAATCGCTGTCGCTGGCTGCGTCCGACGTGTCGCTGACCGCGCTGTTCCTGCAGGCGCACTGGGTCGTCAAGTCGGTGATGCTGGGATTGCTCGCCTGCTCGGTCTGGGTCTGGGCGATCGCGATCGACAAGATTTTCCTCTATGCGCGCACCAAGCGCGCGATGGACCGTTTCGAACAGGCGTTCTGGTCCGGCCAATCGATCGAGGAGCTCTATCGCGCGCTCTCGGCCAAGCCGACGCAGTCGATGGCG
>JACDEQ010000385.1 GCA_013816225.1 Armatimonadota bacterium
CTCCGTGCCGAATTCATACGACTTGGCAAACTCCGGCTTCAATTCCAGATTCGGCCCCGTGAACCCGTAGCCGTAACCACCAAACGCAGTGGTCTTGTATTCAAGCGAAGGCCGGTAGGCATATGGCCTCGCGTCCTTTCCGACTGCGGCATACGCGGCCCTGAGCTTACCCGTCATGTGCCGACCAATGCCCGGAAACGCGTCGGAGAAAATGAAGCTCGACGACACGCCCGGATAGAAGAAAGAATTCCGCCCTTTCGGGATCGTCGAGGTCCAGTCGTTCCTGCCCGTCACGGTGAGATACAGGTACTTCTTGTAATCGAGCACGGCTTGCCCGAAGGCACCAACCAGACGGCGCTGTTCGATCGTGGTCTTGTTCGACCGGACGTTGGTGTTGTTCATCGACACGAAATTCGGATCCAGGAAATCCCGGCCGAGCTGCGCATCGGTGGTCGCCTTGGCGTCGGATATCGCGTTGCCCAGCAGTGCACTGACCGAGATGCTCCTCGTGAGGTTGTGGCTGTTGAAGTTGAGCAGCGTCTGGACGTTGATGTTTCGCGTAATCAGGTCTGCCAGGTCAAGAATTCCGTTACTCGAAAATCCAGTAACGCTCTCCGGATTACGCAGGACCAGGTTCTGGTTCGTATAGTTGTCCACGCCGATGTTGGTCTTGAGATTGCCCCACGAAAACGGCGAAATCGTGAGACCGACGTTGCTGAGAATGCGGTTGTTCTTCGAGTTGATCTGGTTCTTGGCGACGTTGAAGTACGGGTTATCGACTTCCGTCCCCGCGGCGAGATTGGTCAGCCTGCGTCTGACTCCCGATGGAGTGAGGTACTTGCTCGCGTCGTCGGTCTGTGGCCAAATCATCAAGCCGATGAGGGGACCGATATCTCCTTTGTAGACCTGATTGTTGTTCGCATAGGTGTACGCCATCGACAGATCGGTGCTCAACCAGGAATTGATCTGCGCCTGGGATGCTCCGGTCAGATTGATGCGGCCATAGTCCGAGCTACGGACAACGCCCGACTGCTTGTCCATCGATGTAGCGAGCCGGTAGTTGATTCTACCGTCGCTCGTTGCCCCGCTGAAGGACAGGTTGTGCGTCTGCGTCGACCCTTTCCTGAGGAAGCCGTCGATGTTGTCATAGAAAACCGTTCCGGCGGGATACGGCCCACCGAAGTACCGGAAATCGGCGAGGCCCGCGGCCGTTGAGAGCGACGGCCCATAAACGCGCTGGAGCTCCGGCTTGGCCCTGGTGCTTTCGATTCTGAAGCTATTGCTGTATTGAAAGCCGGCGCCCGCCTTTCCCCGCTTGGTGGTAATAACGATGGCGCCGTTCGCTGCATCGATGCCGTACAGCGCGGCAGCTTCAGGCCCCTTCAATACCGTGAGACTCTCGATGTCCTCCGGATTGAGATCGGCAGACCGGTTCGTGAAATCGACGCCTCGGTTGCTGAACGCCGTAGTCGAGCTCGCATCGGACGCAAGCACGCCCGTATTGAGAGTCCTGTTGTCCATCGGCAGACCATCGACGATCATGAGAGGCTGGTTGCTGCTGCTGATCGAGCTGATGCCTCGGATCGTGATCGACGACGAAGCGCCGGGAACGCCCGAGGTGCTGGTCACGTCGACGCCGGCTACACGCCCTTGCAGCGCGTTCACAAAATTCTCGCGCTGCGTTTCGGCGATCGCTTCGCCTCGGACGCTCTGCTGGGCAGTTCCAAGTGATCTCTGCTGAGCGGTCTGTCCCAATGCGGTGACCACGACTTCGTTCAGAGTGGCCGCGACTTTTCCGAGAGCGAAATCCTGTGTGACGTCCCCCGATGCCGGTATCGTCACCGCGGCGCGCTGCGGTCCGTAGCCAAGTCGGCGCGTACTCAGGGCGCGTGATCCCGCCGGAGCTCCGGTGATCGTATAGGTGCCGTCCGCGGCTGTCTGCGCGCCAAGCGTAGTTCCCTCGACGCGTACCTGCACACCCACGAGAGGAGCACCTGTTGCTGCGTCGCTTATTCGCCCGCGAATGATGCCGGCGCCCTGGCCGACAGCGAGTGCGGGGAGAGCAAGCAGGGCGAGGGCGAGAAGACTGAGAACCCGACGCAACCGCATGGTACCTCCGAAAATCGATTGTAGATGGCGATGCTTACTCGACGCGAACCCCGTCGACCTGGTCCCGGATGATCTGTTTTTCAAACGGGCGCTGGGCGGGACGCCTATCTTATTCGAGGGTCCAGAGACTGTCAAATAGGCGTTTACCCGCGACGTCACCGGCCCGGCGCACGAATGCAATTCCGAATCAGATCGCCGGCTGCCACCGAGTCGGCGCGGCTCGTGAGGATCGGGCACGGAGGCGGAACAGCGCTCGCCAGCGAGCGATGCCCGTTGGATCCGACGGCACGTACCGCCGCCCATCCATCATCGAGCTGATCGGGAAGCAGGAACGACGATCCGGCGCCGGCCTGATAGATCTTCTCGTGCGTGGGCGCGGTGGTGCGACGGAAGAGAACCTCGTAGCTCGCCGCACCCGGGGTCGGGCGCCAGGTGATCATCCATCTCGCGC
>JACDEQ010000386.1 GCA_013816225.1 Armatimonadota bacterium
CAGGTTCGCGTCTTCAGTCGGCTTGGTGCGGCTGTAGAGATCCTTGTCCTTGAGCGCGACGAGGCCTTCGTTGAAGAGCGGGTTACCCTGGCGTCCGACCTGGACGAAGGGGCCGGTGTTGACCGGCGGCTGGGAAGCAGGACCTTCCGAAAGAACGCGGGTCGTCTGACGGCTGGTCGTGGCATAGACACCGACAACCTGCTGATCTCCACCGAGCTCGGTCAGCGGGATTTGCAGCACGATGGTGTGCAGGTTGAAGCCGGCCTGGCTATCAAACACGCTGGTACCGGTGCGGAAATTCAAGAGGTCGAAGACCGCCTGAATATCGGCATAGAATCCGTCTTCGCGCTGTCCGGCGAACGACTTGTAACCACCGGTCAAAGCCTCGATCGACATAGCGGTGTACTGGTCGAGGGCCGCGTCCGTTGCGACGCCGGGCTTGGCGGCGTTTTCGCCATTGTTGTCGATGTTGTAAAGAGGCGTCGCGATACCTTGGTTGTTCGGCGGCACGACTCCGCTGCCGAGTTCGGTCGTGGAGCTATCGCGGTTGTCCACCTTGGTCACCGTGTAGGTTTGAGTCAGGTTCTGATTGGCATCGTCGACCGCATTGATCACACCAAGGAAAGCCTGCAGGATCGTGTTCTCATTCTTATAGGTCGTGGTGAAGCGGAACTGATAGGAGATGGTCGCTGCGCCCGTGGCAACGTCGGCCCCGAGGGAAACGTGGACCTCGTAAAGAACGTTGTCGTCGAAACGAAAGTTATTCGGCCCTTCGCCCGGCTCCTCAAAGGGATATACGGTGAGTGCGGTTTCCAAGACCTTTGCTCCGCCTTCTTCATGGAGGAAGGCATAGACATCAGCCGTATTGGCGGATGGATCGAGGGTGATGAGCGGAGCATCCATGTGACTGGATGCGCGAATGCTTTGCGTGGGGAGCGCAAGAGCGACGGCAGCGGCGGCCAGCGCAAGGATGGCCGGCCGAAGGAGTGGTTTGTATTTCATTAGCGGATTTCTATTTTTTGTTTTCTGTGTCGTTTATTGGCTTGTTTGTTCTGTCCTATCTTGAGGAAACCTGAGTGGTGGGGTGGGGAAGAAGCGCGAGCTTATTTTCAAGGGCGGAACGTTCTGAGGGCATGAGCATCTGTTCCAAGTCTTTCGCTTGATTGAGGAAAGTGCGTGCTTCGGTCGTGTTACCCGCCGCCGCCGCGATCACGCCGGCATGGTAAAAAAGGCGGCCATCTTTCGTGCCTTCGGCCAGCGCCTTTCGCATATCAGCCTCGGCTGCCGCGATATCGCCGTGCGCCAGTTCGGTCCAAGCGAGGGCGTCTCGGGTGAAGATATCCTGGCGGTTAGCGATTTCCTCTTTCGCCAGTTGGAGGGCGACGTCGAGTTTCTCGCCGCGTGTCGCGAGGAAGAGTGCGAACGTCCTGGGATCGTTCGCGATGCCGGTGGCCTGCAGTTTCTTCTCGATCGCGACTGCCTCTCCGGGCTTTCCGGAAGCCCGCAGAGCATCAGCCAGGATCCAGAGATATTCGGGCAGCGGACTCTTCTCTGCCGCCGGTCGAAGGACATCCACGGCTTCGGCCGGTTTGCCCTCGGCGAGCAAGACGCGACCGCGCACCAGCTGTGCGGCGGCGTAGTCGGGCACGAACTGAGTCGCGAGGGTGGTGGCCTTGAGCGCGAGGTCATAATGCCCCGCCTGTAACTCATAGGAAGCGAGTTTGGTATAAGCCCACGCCACTGGCTCGGGCTCGAGCATACTGCCGCCGCTCACGGCGAAACGAATGGCTTGAATCGCTCCCGGCAGGTCACCCTTCAGCCAACGCATGTGCGCCACCCGGCTGTAGGTCTGAAGACAAGGCTTCAGGTCGACCATCTTCTGGTAAGCATCGACCGCCTCGTCGAGCCGTCCTTGTTCCATCAGGGCGTCGCCCAGGAGCGCGTAGTCAAAAGTAAAGGTGCGTTGCGCCACCAGTTTGCGCGCCACTGCCTCGGCGTCTTTAAAGCGGTGAAGCGCGTGATAGATGTGACCGCGCAGCAGTTCTCCGTCGATCGAGCCGGGTTGCTGGAGCGCGATCGCATCCGCGCATTGCTCCGCCAGTTTGTAGTAACCGGGGTCGCTACTGATGCGGGCTTTCTCGACAAACGACCAGCCGAGTCGCTCGAGCAGAGCGGGCGCCTGGCTCGGTGTGCTCTTGATTCTCGATTGAAAGCCGGCGATGTCGCGATCGACCTTGTCCTTCCCGCCTAACGGCGTCAGCACGACCTGAAGAGGCGTGGAGGTGGGCGCTGAGGGTTTCGCCTCCGGCGCATGGCTAAGCCGCGCCGATGAGAAACGGGAAATTCCGAATCCGGCCAGCGCGGCAAGCAGGAGAACAAAAAGAAAGGGTAGTAATCTTCGCATCGAGGAGATTCCGGGGCGTTGTAAGGAATACGGAGCCGGGCGCGGGGTGGATGCATTTAATTACATCCTTCACAGGTAAACTATCTTCATCCGGAGTTGATCTTTCGCTGCACCTTCGACGCATGGGACTGGCGCGCTCGCGAGAAATCCGGGGG
>JACDEQ010000387.1 GCA_013816225.1 Armatimonadota bacterium
GCGCATACCGGGCGACCTTGGCCCCGCCCCACCTGGGTTCCTGATAGTAGTTGAGCCCAACCGCCAGGATCGATTTCGCTCCCTCCAGCAAGGACCCGGGATCGGTGCGCAAATGGTTCGACTTCGCCATGTACTCCATGCTTGCGTGCCTCCCCTCGGCGAGCCATTGGAGATATGCGGCGAGATGCGGCGCCGACACGGCCGGACAGACGCCGGCGAGATCGAATCCTTCAGACAAGGCCGCCCCTTTGAGGGCTTCGCTCGCAATCGCCATGCTCCACCATTGTATCTGCGGCTACAATTTGCCGGTGGTTATCGGTGTCGATCTAGGCGGGACGAATGTTAGGGCGGCCGCGGTATCCGCTGCGGGCGAAATCGTCGGCCCCAGAATCGAGAACCCCTCACACGCTCGGGAAGGCGCGGACGCATGCTTGGCAGCCGTTGTCCGGACGATCCTGGAGGCCATGACTGGGATCGACGCGGAATCGATCGGCATCGCTATCCCGGGACACATCGACGCCATCAAGGGCGTCGTGCATTGGGCGCCGAATTTCGGCGAGACGGTCGAGGGCGATTTCCGAAACTGGGAGGATGTTACTTTTACCCCGGTACTTGCCAAACAGATAGACCTGCCCATCACTATCGGCAATGATGCCAACCTCGCAGCGCTTGGCGAATACCGATTCGGTTCGGGCAAAGAATGCGCGAACGGACTCATTCTTCTCACTCTCGGGACAGGCGTCGGCAGCGGGATCGTGCTCTCCCCGGCCTGCCTGCAGGGGGGCTTGACGAGGCCATCGGTGTTGATCGGCAACAAGGGTGGCGCGGCCGAGCTCGGCCATCTGACTATCGTCAAAGACGGCGAAACCTGCACCTGCGGTTCGCAAGGTCATTTGGAGGCGTATTGCGGCACCGAAGGACTGCTGAAGATTGCGGCTGCCCATGGGATCGTCTGCGAATCGCCTCTCCAGCTCTTCGAGGAAGCCCAGACAGGCAACGAATCGGCGATCGCCGCATGGGAAGTTTACGGCGGATATCTTGGAACGGCCATCGGCAGCGCCATCAACGCTTTCGCTCCCGAGATCGTCGCCATCGGCGGCCAGGTGGCGAACGCTTGGCAGTATTTCCTTCCAGAGGCGACGCTCGCCGCGTCGCAAGCCAGCATTCCCTCACTGTTCGAATCGGTGAGAATCGTGCAAGCGGAGCAACTCGAAGACGCCGGCATCCTGGGCGCGGCGGCTCTCGCCTTGGGAGAACTGTGAGGTTCGACAGAGAGACCGTGGAAATCGAGAGCGGCAGGAAGCTCTATCTCTACACGTTTCCGGACAGCAGTCGCGCGAACAGAAGGCAGGCGAAGTTTTGGACGGCCGTCAGTGAGGGGTGGCGCGAGCGTGGCGACCACGTAGAGGCTTGGCTTGCTCCAGTAACTGAGGCGATCCTGGACGGCCTCGGGCCTGGCCCCGGAAGGCTTCTCGACGTCGGCTGCGGGGCGCAAACCATGGCCTACGCCCAGCAATGGGACGTCGTCGGTGTCGACATCGCCAGGGCTATTATCGACCCGTCGAAGCGAGCGGCCGTCGCGGCGTCCGACGGGTTGCCCTTTGCCGACGATTCGTTCGATGGCGTCGTTTCGCGGATGGCGCTGATGCTGGCGGCGGACCCGGCAGAAGCCTTCCGCGAGACCGGACGCGTCCTCAAACCAGGAGGGAGGCTGTCGTTCGCTGTTTGGGCTTCCGGAGAACGCAACCGCTGGGCCACCGCAGCGCATGAGGTGCTCGATCGATACCTCGACCTGCGGCCCGCATCTGAGGACGAGCCCCACGGCTTTCGGCTCGCGGATGTCGAGGAGGTTCGCTCGATGCTCGAGGTTGCGCGACTTGAGCCGGACCCTCCCAAGGAAGTCGCCGTACCCTATCTCGCAGACCTCGATCCCGAAACAGCGCTCGAACGGCTTATCGACTTCGTTGGCCCGCTAAGACTGAGCGTCGACCGAGTAGAACCGAACGACCGCGAGAAGGCGCTCGAAGAATTGCTCGGAGCGATTTCGTCCGCCGACCGGTCGGGAGTCGCATGGGTTTGGACTGCGACCGCTTGACAAATTTGCAGCCGACGGTTTATATTTGTGCCCGTGGCTGCTTCGGCGGCCACAGGAATGAGAGAGCAGCGGCCGACCTTCGGCCCTTCTCAAGACCCCTGGCTCTCCTCTCCTGACCGCAGTCTGCGGCCTCCAGTCTAAAAGGGGCTAGACTATGCCGTGAGTACAGGAAGGCTCGTGGTTTCCATGACCGGCGCCAGCGGGGCCATTTACGCGGTTCGCTTCCTCCGACAGGCCGCGAAGCGATACAACGAGATCTTCCTGACCGCCAGCGACCAAGCGTTCCAGGTCGCCAGAACCGAACTCGACCTCGAGGTTTCCCGCGAGAGCTTCAGCGCGAAGGAGCTCCTCGAAGAAGAATGCCCCAACATCCGCCTCCTCGACGAGCGCGACTACTTCACCCCGCCCGCAAGTGGCTCCTTCCGGCATGACGGGATGGTCATCGTTCCGTGCAGCATGGGAA
>JACDEQ010000388.1 GCA_013816225.1 Armatimonadota bacterium
TCGACGCGATCCTGCAGGCCACCTCCGACGACGAAGAGCCCCACAACGAGGGCGAGCGCACCATCCTCGTCACCACCCACCGCCGCGAGAACTGGGGCGATCCGCAACGCGCGATCTGCCGGGCGGTGAAGCGGATCGTCGACGCCGTCCCCGGCGCCCGGGTCATCCTCCCGATGCACCGAAACCCGGTCGTTAGGGAAGTGCTGCAACAGGAGCTTGGCGCCGACGGCCGCGTCTCACTCATCGAGCCCCCCGACTATTGGGAGTTCGCCCGCCTCATGAAATCGTCCGATCTGATCCTCACCGATTCGGGCGGCGTGCAGGAGGAGGCGCCCGCGCTGGGTAAGCCGGTCTTGGTCCTGCGCCGCGAGACCGAGCGCCCCGAGGGCATCGATGCCGGCAACGCGTTCCTCGTGGGCGCGGACGAGGATAAGATCGTCGCCGAAGCTGTCTCCCTACTCACCGACCGCGCCCGCTACGCCTCGGTCGCCCAAGCCCGCAATCCCTACGGAGACGGCCTCGCCGCCCGCCGGATCGTCGCCCACCTCCGCAAATCCCTCTGCCTCCCTGCAGAAGAACTGCCCGCATTCTCGTAGTCTTCCTGTTGCGCCGGACGTAGCGCCGGCATCCTGCAGGCAGAACCAGCTGTCGGTCCAATCACCCAATTAATCCACTTAGTCCAGTCAGTCCACTCAGTCCACGGAGTTCACTTACCCTATCCGTCCGACAAGCCGAAGATCCTAACTCGGGACGCCCCCAATACCGACCGCGCCTGTACCGGAAAATTTCGAGGTACGCAGCATCGAAGGTCCCGGCAGAAACGCACGCACCCACCTTTTGGATACATGCCACGACTTCCAACGGGAGAACCGGCGAGCATTCGGGCGAGCAGGCATGGCAAAGAGGACCCGCGCATTGCAAGGTCACCCCCAATCATCCAGTCGCGGTCGACCTCCAAATCGTCGATCTCGATCTTCGGGCCGGCCTTCTAAGCGCCCGTTGCTGGGCGCTTGGCCACCGAGCCTCGTAAGCTGTTTGGTTCAAAGCGGCGGCGCGGCAGAAACATAAGAAATTCGAAACCCGCTCTTCAAGATTTCGGTAGGAAGAGCATGAGCGGGAATCCTATAACACACGACGATCTCCCCGCCGGGCTTTTCGATCTTGGCGAATGGCACATCAGCGAGTTCGCAAGCGACCAAGCGCAACTCCAGGTGAGAGGCCGGTTTAAGATATCGCCATTTCAAAAGCTGTCGGCAGATCAAGCAATTTTTCTCGTCACCTTTCTTCGATGCCGCGGCGTGATCAGCAGCGTCGAAAAAGAGCTCGGAATCAGCTATCCGACGGTGCGCTCGCGGCTCGACGCGCTCCTGAAAGCGCTCGACCTGGCTCCGTCGACGGATGCGGTCAACAACGGCCGGCGCGAGCTATCCGATTCGCAGAAAGAGATTCTTGAAAAGCTCGAGGCGGGCGACATCACGCCGGAGGAAGCAAAACGTGCCATGAAGGAGGCAGCCAAGTGAAGGACCAGGTCCTTAGAATTCTTAGGATGGTGCAAGAGGGACGGCTCTCGCCCGAAGACGCGTTCGATCTGATGGACGCGTTCACAAACTTCGACCATGACCAGGCGGCAACCCCACCGCCCCCACCACCGGGCGCGAAGGAAAAGCCAAAGCAGGAAGAGCCATTTCGCAAATTCGTCGACAGCATCGAGAAGATGACCAAAGAGGCGATCGGCGGCGTCGACTGGAGCAGTGTGGCCACGCAGGTCCGGTCCGCCACGAAGAAGGGCGTAGATACGCTTCGCGACAGCGTCGACCACCTCAGCAAAGGCAACTACAAGTTCCCCTGGTTCGGCCCGTACGAAACGAAGACCGTGGAGCTGCCGCTGAGCATCTCACCCGGCAAAACGATTCGGCTGGAGCGCACCAGTGGCGACGTGAAGGTCCTCGGCGGCTTTTCCGAACCCAAGCTGATCGCGACTGCAAAGCTGCGCGGAACCGACAAGGACGATGCCCACAACAAGGCCGAGGCCTGGACTCCGGTCATCGAAGAGAACGACGGATCGGTCACGATTCGTCAATCTGCCGACGCTCTGGAAGAGGATTTAGAGCTTCAGGTGCCCTCCGGAATCGACCTCGACATTCGCATACAAAGTGGCGACGTGAAGGTTCGTGACACGAAGGGAAGCCTAAGGCTCGACGCCAAGTCGGGCGACATCGAGGCGCAAGACCTAACCGGCAGTGTCGAGATTATCAGCTATGCCGGCGACGTTCAGATCAGACAATCCGACGCCTCGCTCATCGAGGTGGAGAACAAGTCGGGCGACGTGGCTCTGATCAACACGAAGGGGAATATCGTTATCCGGTCGGCGAGCGGCGACGTTCGCTGCAAGGAAGTGTCAGCGGCCGCGATCTCCGTGGAGTCCGTGAGCGGCGACATCGACCTCGACGTGGCGGAGCCGATTGCCGGGGCTCTCAACGCACGGACTGTGTCGGGAGACATCCTGATCGATATCGCGAGCGGATCGAACTGCAGGGTCTCCCTATCGT
>JACDEQ010000100.1 GCA_013816225.1 Armatimonadota bacterium
TCCCGCCGTACTCGATGACCTTGATGGAGCTATAAACCTCGATGGAGGTATAAAGGAGAAGGTGTAGAGATAAGGGCCAGCGGGCTAATCCGCAGGCCCTTTTTCTGGGGCCGGTATAATCTGTCAATGCGGCTGCGTCTTCTCATGATGGCGGGTGTAATCGCCGCAGCCGTCGCCATTACCCCTGAATCCCGCAGCCGGGCCTCCGGCCCAAAGACGGGCCTGCTGTGCACTCTGGCAAACGCCAAGGTCGACGAGAGCAGCGGCGTTGCCGTTTCGAGGCGCTCGGCCGGCGTGTACTGGACCCACAACGATAGCGGCGATGGCCCGAATTTCTATGCTTTCGATCGTAACGGGCGTGATCTCGGCACCTTTACTCTGAGTCGAGCGCAGGCGATCGATTGGGAGGATATGGCGTCCGCACGAATCGGTGGACGGCCGTACCTGTACTTTGGCGATATCGGCGACAACGCTGAACGGCGAAAAAGCGTGATCGTTTATCGGGTTCCCGAGCCGCGGGCCGTTTCGGGCCGACACAATATCGACGAGTTCCGCGCCTTCACTCTGCGTTATCCGGACGGCGCCCACGATTGCGAGACGTTGATGGTGACGCCGAAAGGGGACATCCACCTCGTCACCAAGAGCGAATACGAAACCTCGGGCATTTATCGCGCTGGCCGTCTTGAAAAGAGTGGAACGTACCGATTGGTGAAGATCGGCGATCTGAAGTTGGAAGCGGGCAACGTCTACAGCCGCATGGTTACCGGCGGAGACATCAATGCGGCTGGCAACCGGATTGTTATCCGCACTTACTTTACCGCCTTGGCTTTCAGAACGAACAATCTCGACCGGTGGTTCAAATCCAAACCCGTGGAGGTCGAGATTCCGTTCGAAAGACAAGGAGAGGCGATCTGTTTCGACGGCAACGCGGCCAGGTTAATAACAACGAGCGAAAGAAACCCGTGCAGGGTCTCTTTCGCTCGATTGCCTTAGGGCCTGCTTACCGATCTTTGCCGACCTCCGCACCGAGGCTTTCAGCTAAGGTGCGGAGGTCGCCGACCTCGGTCTCCTCGAGTTCCTTCACCTCTTCTCGTGGTGTCTCATCCGCTTCCTCAGCGTCGACCAAGGCTGTGAGGGATTGCGATGCCCAGGTCGGCTGGCGGGTAAGCTCCACCGCGACGTTTCGGTAGTCTGGGAAACCGGTTCCGGCCGGAATGAGCCGGCCGATGATGACATTCTCCTTGAGGCCGATCAGGTCGTCCGACTTTCCGCGGACCGCGGCGTCGGTCAGAACCCTAGTCGTCTTCTGGAACGACGCGGCGGAAAGGAACGACTCGGTATTGAGCGAAGCCTCGGTAATCCCCAACATAACCCAGTCGGCGGAAGCGAGTTGTGGTTTACGCTTTACCTCGTTGCCTTCTTCGTCCGCATAGGTAATCATTTCTCCGGCGTCGATCATGCCTTGAACCCGCTCATTCTCGCGGTTGAAAGCAAAGCGATCGGCGATCTGGCCGGGAAGGAAGTCCGTGTCTCCGGCCTCCTTCACCCGCCGCTTGCGAAGCATTTGTCGGCAGATGACCTCGATATGCTTGTCGTTGATGTCTACGCCTTGAGCCTTGTATACCGACTGAATCTCTCGCACCATGTATTCCTGAACGCCTCGAACACCGCGGAGTAATAGGAGCTTGTGCGGATCGAGCGGCCCTTGAGTGAGCCTGTCGCTCGCGCGAACCTTGTCACCCTCACGCACCTCCAGGTTGCCGCGGTAGTGAACAAGTACCAGTTCGAGAACTGAGATCGTCGGCGACTCGCCTTTCGGACGCTTCGCTTTACGCAGCTTGATAAGAGCCTTGTCCGTTACCTCTTGGCTGGCGTGGATCTCGATCTCACCTGTGTCGGGGTTAATAACGTCCCGAGACGCGGCCTTACCCGTGATATTGGATGCATCCAGTTTTAGCTTGGTCTCGATGGCGACCCATCTGCCCCGTTCTCCCTTATGGATTCGTGCGATCACGCCGTCGAACTCGGAGATGATCGCTTCACCCTTCGGATGACGGGCTTCGAAGAGTTCCTCGACTCGGTGGATACCGCTGATCTCGCTCTCGAGCAGTTTGACCAGCTTGGTCATCCAAGTGCGGGTCGCCTTTCGGGCGCGTTCCTCAGCGATTTGCTCAGCCGGTTTGAGTCTATTGGCCTTCGTCGGCTTGGCGACCTTCTTGATCTCTTGTTGGACGGTTGCTTCCGTGATATCGCGGATGACGAGCTGCTGCTCTCCCTTGAGGTCGAGAATCTCGTCACCCGAAAACTGAACGAGGCCGCGATCCTGGTCACTCATGATCTCTCGAAGGGCCCCCGCTTTCTGGCGGCGAACATCCTTTACGCCTGTGAGCACGTTTTGAGACGCAATGCCTCCCGTGTGGAATGTACGCATTGTGAGCTGTGTTCCAGGCTCGCCGATCGACTGAGCGGCGATGATGCCCACGGCTACGCCGACCTCGACGGCCTTTCCACTGCTCATGTCGTGGCCGTAGCAGTTTGAACAGATGCCTTGCTCGAGTTCGCAGGTAAGGGCGCTTCGCATGGAAACCTCGAGTTCGCCGTGGTCGCCGACGCTGAAGCCGGCTTTCTTGTACTCCTTGTGAAGCGAGTCAAGGGCCTTGGTAGACTCGCTCGCAGATTCCGACTTCGCGTCGAACTCCTTGTCCAAAGCAGAAATTGCTAGAGCGGTGTCTTCACTGACCACTGCGCCTTCGGCGACGAGGTGTGTGCCGTTTCGTGGGTCCGTCAGGTCGTTGAGCGCGGTGCGGCCTCGGCAACGATCGCCGAGGTTCTCAATAGTCTCACCCTCGTTCACGATCTTGTGGACCGAGATGCCTTCGGTGGCCCCGCAGTCGATGGCCTTGACAACCACATCCTGCGCAACGTCAACCAGGCGGCGAGTCAAATAGCCGGCATCCGCAGTGCGCAGAGCCGTATCGGCCAGACCCTTTCGGGCGCCGTGCGTGGAGACGAAGTACTCGAATACGCCAAGACCTTCATGGAAGTTCGACCGAATAGGCAAGTCTTCAATAATATTACCGAACGGATCCGACATCAGGCCGCGCATACCGGCGAGCTGCGTCAGCTGCTTTTTCGACCCACGTGCCCCGCTGACCGTTACAATATCAAGAGGGTTGAACTGATCCATACCTTCAATAATCGCATCCGCGACCTCTTCATACGCCTTGGTCCAGTTTTCGAGAACCTTCTGCCGGCGTTCGTTGTTCGTGATTAGCCCGCGGTCGTACTGTGTCGTCAGCTTCTCAACATTCGCTTCTGTCGTGCTAATGATTTCGAGCCGCTTCTCCGGAGGATCCATGTCCGTAATGGCGATCGTCAGGCCGTACTTGGTGGCCCACGCAAAGCCAAGCTCCTTAAGATCGTCGAGCAGCCGGATCGTCGTCTCACTGCCGGTTGCATGCCTAACCTCGCTGATGAGTTTGGCCATATTCTTTTTGGTGAGGTCGAGGCCGATCCAGTCGTCGTGATGTTTGAGCGGGTAGGGAAGAATTTCGTGAAAGATCATCTGGCCCGGCGTCATAACGCGAATAACCGTTTCCGTTTCTCCGTCGCCGTTTTCTGCGGGATCCCCGACAGGGCGCGTGAGCCTTACTTGGACCGGGTCGTTCAACCCGATCCTCAGGCGAACATGGGGATGGCCCACCAAGATGATGGCCTCGTCCGGTGAGGCATAGATGCGAGGCGCCGGGTTCTTCTCAGCGTTCTTGTTGTGCGCGGCCATGGTCTCGTCGAACTTCTGTTTGCCTTGCAGGCTCACGAAGGTCAGCGCGTATCCACCGAGGACGATGTCCTGAATCGGGGAGATCGTCGGGCGGCCGTCTGCAGGAGAGAAGAGATTATGCGTGCTGAGCATCAGGACGCGGGCCTCGGCTTGCGCAGCTGCACTAAGCGGCACGTGCACGGCCATTTGGTCGCCGTCGAAGTCCGCGTTGTATGCATGGCAGACCAGCGGGTGCACTTGGATCGCTTTGCCATCGACCAGCACCGGCTCGAATGCCTGGATGCCAAGTCGGTGGAGGGTGGGCGCTCGATTAAGAAGGACCGGGTGCTCTTTGATGACCTCTTCTAGGCCATCCCACACCGCAGGATGAACGCGATCGATCATCCGCTTAGCCGTCTTGATGTTCTGGGTGAGTTTGCGCTCGACCAGCGTCTTCATGACGAAAGGCTTGAACAGCTCGAGAGCCATCTCTTTCGGCAGGCCGCACTGATGCAGCTTGAGATGGGGACCGACAACGATGACCGACCGTCCGGAGTAATCAACCCGCTTTCCTAGTAGGTTCTTTCGGAAGCGACCTTCTTTGCCCTTAAGCATGTCGCTCAATGACTTGAGGGCGCGATTGTTGCTTCCGACAACGGGCCGCGTACGGCGCCCGTTGTCGATGAGCGCATCAACAGCCTCTTGTAAGAGGCGCTTCTCGTGGTTGATGATCGATTCAGGCGCTCTGATCTCGATAATCTTCTTGAGACGGTTGTTGCGGTTGATGATGCGCCGATACAGGTCGTTTAGGTCGGATGTAGCAAACCTGCCGCCGTCGAGCTGGACCATCGGCCTAAGTTCGGGCGAGATGACAGGCACGACCTCGAGGACCATCCACTCGGGCCGAGTGCGGGAATGAACCAAAGCTTCGGCAATCTCAAGTCTCTTTATAGACCGAAGCCGCTTGGGACCAGTGCTGCGCATGATCGTTTGGCGAAGTTCACGAGCCAGCCCTTCTAAGTCCACCCGTGCCAGCAGTTCTTTCATCGCTGTAGAACCGATCCCGGCGCGTAGCATTGCGCTGTATTCCTTACCCGTTCGCCGCGTTACGGCATCTAGCATGCGGTCCACAGCTCGGAACTTGTCTTCTTCGATCAGCTGGTCGCGTTCGAGCTTCGAAAGCACTTCGATCGCAACGTCCATCTCCTTGATTCGGTCGCCCGTCTCACGCTGTTCCGCCTTTATGCGGTCGGTGATGGCTTTTGTGCGCTCTTTAATGATCGTTTCGTCGTATTCGTCCTTGTTCTCTTCGAGTTCCTCGGCGAACCGGGTCCTGATCTCCTCCTCGAGCTCAGCCATCTGCTGATTGACGGCTTCCTTCTCGAGTTCCACTGCGTCCTTGATCTCTTCGGCCCCGGCATCAAGACCTTGACGGTCGATGTCGATAACGATAAAGCTTGCGAAGTAAACAACCTTTTCAAGCAGTCTTGGTGATATCTCGAGGATCAACGAGATCGGTGAAGGTACACCCTTCAAGTACCAGATGTGGCAAACAGGCGCCGCCAGCTCGATATGGCCCATCCGCTCTCGGCGCACACGCGCACGAGTAACTTCGACGCCGCATCTTTCGCAAACGATCCCCTTATACTTGACCTTCTTATACCGTCCGCAATGGCACTCCCAGTCCTTGACAGGACCGAAGACCCGTTCACAGAACAGCCCGTCGCGCTCGGGCTTGAATGTCCGGTAGTTGATGGTTTCCGGCTTCTTAACCTCACCGTGGGACCATCCGACAATGTCTTCCGGACTGGCGATGCCAATCCGGATGCGATCAAATAATGTTACATCCGGCATTATTTCTTAGCGAACTCCTTTAGTTCTTCTTCGGTCTGCCGCGCTTCTTCGGTGCGCCTGCAGCGGAGGCTGCCGTTGCTGCCTTCGGCGGCCTGCCCCGTCTCTTCGGAGCGGTCGAGGTCGCGACTGCGGACTTCGGCGGTCTGCCCCGTCTCTTTGGAGCGGTCGAGGTCGCGACTGCGGACTTCGGCAGTCTGCCGCGCTTCTTGGTAGCGGTGGAAGCTGTGGTGGATTGCGACTTGGGCGGACGGCCTCTGCGAATCGCGGGCTTTGCCGCGACCGCCTTGGCGCCGGTGCCCGGTGGGCGTCCGCGCCGCTTGGGTGCGGTCGAGGCCGACATTGTCCTCGCGGCCGCTTTGGCTGGACGGCCGCGCTTTACCTTGCCAACTTTCGCTGCGGCGGGTTTTCGGCCTCGCCTGGCCACGGCCGCCTTGGCCGCAACCCTAGGTCGCGAGGCGCCTTCGTCGAGAAGCAATTCGACATATGCAAGTCGCTGGGCGTTGATGTAGTGGGAGCCTTTCTCGCCGATGATTTCGATGAGGGACGCACCAGCGTCCAGACGCTTGCGAACGCCGGTGACCATGAGCTTAGCCCCGCGATCACTCTTCGCCTTCACCGTGATTTCGGTGTCCTCTTCGAACACAAATCTTACACTAGCCATATCTTTGTTCCTCCGTCCTTGGGCCGTTCCAATGTTCGCCCCAATTTAGTTTTTACGAGAATCCCACCGATCTAGCCAAACGCATATCGTCGCCCGGCATGGGTTCGTCGATATCTTTCAGATTGATTTCTCTGTTGTTGGCGTCTTCGACGACCACTTTCAAACAGAGACTTCGCAATTCATTCACGAGAATCTTGAAAGACTCGGGAATTCCCGGTTCCAGCATTGTATCGCCTCTTACAATACTTTCGTACGTTTTTACGCGTCCCATGACGTCGTCCGACTTAATTGTGAGGATCTCTTGCAGAATCGCTGCAGCGCCGTAAGCCTCCAGAGCCCAGACTTCCATTTCGCCGAATCGCTGTCCACCGAACTGCGCTTTTCCGCCAAGCGGCTGTTGAGTTACCAGCGAATAAGGTCCGATGCTGCGTGCGTGAACCTTCTCTTCTGCGAGATGTTCCAGCTTGAGCATGTATATAATTCCGACCGTGATCGGATTTGGCACCGTGTCGCCGGTGAGACCGTCGCGGATGACACTCTTTCCGGAATGCTCCTCGATTCCGGACCGCCGCCAGGCGTTGTCTCGAATATTGGCGATGATCGAACTATAAACCTTGTCATTTGCCTTGTGCGCGGGTTCGTCATCTAACACGACGAATTCAGCGTCAGGATCCATCTGCGTCACGCTCATCACTGGTTCCGCGGCGGCGATTCGAGAAATCTCTTCAAGCCGCGTCTGACCTAATGTTCTCAATGATTTCTCGACTTCAGCGAGCATCTCATCGACTGAAGCACTCTTCGGAAAATCGACGTCGAGACCCATTTCCGATTTTACGTACGCCTGCAAGACGTTTCGGCGCGTCAACTCTGCCATGCGTGCCAAATCCTGCATAATTTCGTCTTCGGTACTGCCTTCGAAAGCCGGGCAAATATAGTTGACACCGAGCTTTTGGCCCGCATATCCAAGATGCGTCTCGAGAATTTGGCCAATATTCATTCGGCTCGGAACGCCAAGCGGATTCAGGACGATGTCGACAGGCGTGCCATCCTGCAACACCGGCATATCCTCTAC
>JACDEQ010000389.1 GCA_013816225.1 Armatimonadota bacterium
CAACTCAATAAGAGAGCCAAAGGTGCAAATCAAGGATCAACTCCTGGCCAAGATCGAGAACCGGACCGCGTGCATCGGCGTGGTCGGGCTCGGCTATGTCGGCCTGCCGCTGGCATTGGAATTCGCGCGAGCGGGATTCAAGGTGATCGGTTATGACGTCAGCGAGCGATTGATCACGAGCCTCATGGCCGGGAAGTCGCACATCCAGGACGTGTCGAGCGCGGAGCTCGCCAAACTGGTTGAGGCGGGAAAGTTCGAGGCGACGAGCGATGAATCGCGAATGCAGGAGATGGACGCAGTGTCGATTGCCGTGCCGACGCCGCTGGCGAAAACCCGTGACCCGGACATGGGCTTCGTTCTGGCCGCGGCCGATGCGATCGGCCGCAATTGCCGTCCGGGCATCGTGGTGGTCCTCGAGAGCACGACCTACCCGGGCACGACCCGCGAACTAATGCAGCCCAAGCTGGAGGCCGCGGGGCTCACGGTTGGCGAAGACGTCTTCCTCGCCTTCAGTCCGGAACGTGTCGATCCCGGCAACCCGATCTGGAACACGAAAAACACTCCGAAGATCGTCGGCGGAATCACCGCCGCGTGCACCGAGGTTGCGGCGGCGCTCTATGCCACCTGCTTGGATACGATCGTTCCCGTGTCCGGAACGGAAACCGCCGAACTCGTCAAGCTGCTCGAGAACACCTTCCGTTCAGTGAACATCGGCCTGGTCAATGAGATGGCGATCGTCTGCGACAAGCTCGGAGTCAACATCTGGGAAGTAATAGATGCAGCTGCCACCAAGCCGTTCGGCTTTATGAAGTTTACACCGGGCCCTGGAATCGGCGGTCATTGCATACCCCTCGACCCACACTATCTCGCCTGGAAGATGAGGACCCTCAACTACAAGACGCGCTTCATTGATCTTGCCAGCGAGATCAACAGTGAAATGCCCGCGGTTGTGGTGAGAAAAGTCGCGCAGGCCCTGAACGACGAGAAGAAGGCGGTCAACGGCAGCCGGATCCTCGTGCTTGGCGTCGCGTACAAGAAGGACATTGACGACATGCGCGAGAGTCCCGCGCTGGACGTGATCCGTCTGCTCGAGAGCCAGGGCGCTCAGGTGTTCTACCACGATCCCTTTGTGCCCAAGTTCCGGGAAGACGGGCACGAACATACGAGTGTCGCGCTGACCGACAAGGAGATCTCCGACGCCGATGCAGTCGTCATCGTCACCGATCACTCATCGGTGGATTACCAGCGAGTGGTCGCTCTTGCTGGAGTAGTAGTGGACACGAGGAACGCCACGGCCAAGCTCGCGAAGGGCAAAGGCCGGATCGTCTCGCTCGCGTCAGTTGCATCCTACGCAACGGCCTGACGCAGCAAGTCCGTGAATATTTCCGTAGTTGGCACTGGCTACGTCGGATTGGTGGTGGGCGCATGCCTGGCCGAAACCGGGAACACCGTCTGTTGCGCCGATATAGACAAAACAAAAATCGAGCGGCTCAAGAAGAACGACGTCCCTATTTATGAGCCCGGCCTCGAGGCCCTCGTCGAGCGCAACCAGAAGTTGGGGCGGCTTTCCTTTACTACCGACATCGCGAGCGCGGTTACATCCCCTGAAGTGCTGTTCATTGCGGTTGGCACTCCACCAGGTGAGGACGGGTCGGCAGACCTGAAGTACGTGCTTCAGGTCGCGTCCCTCGTCGGCCGTTTCATGGCCCGTGAGATGGTCGTCGTGACGAAATCCACCGTTCCCATAGGAAGCGCGGCGAAAGTTGCTGCCGAGATCGCCAAGGAAGCGAAGTTTCCCTTTCATCTCTGCAGCAACCCGGAGTTCCTCAAGGAGGGCGACGCCGTCGAGGATTTCATGCGTCCCGATCGCGTAGTCCTTGGCGTTGAATCGGCGCATGCGCGGAAGGTGATGAGCGACGTGTACGCGCCGTTCGTGCGCACCGGCAAGCCGGTTCTCATCATGGACATCGCATCGGCTGAAATGACGAAATACGCCGCGAATGGGATGCTGGCGACACGGATCTCCTTCATGAACGAGATCGCGAATCTCTGTGACAAGGTGGGCGCGAACGTCGACTCCGTAAGGAAGGGAATAGGAAGCGATTCCCGCATTGGGCAGTCGTTTCTTTTTCCCGGGCCCGGCTATGGAGGCTCGTGTTTCCCGAAGGATGTGAAGGCGCTTGTGAAGCTCGCAGACGACCGGGGCGTACCTCTTGAAGTCCTGAGGGCCGTCGAGGCCGCCAACGAAAGGCAGAAGCGTGTTCTCGTCGAGAAGATTCGCTCGGCATTTGGAGGCAAGCTCGAGGGTCTCCGAATCGCTCTTTGGGGGCTCGCCTTCAAGGCGGGGACGGACGACATGCGCGAAGCGCCGTCCCTAGCCGTGGTCGACGCTCTTCTGAACGAAGGCGTGACTATTTGTGCGCACGACCCCGCGGCTCTGGAACATGCGCGGACTTTGCTCGGCAACCGAATAGATTATGCTGAGACTAACTATGAGGCGCTCGTTGGTGCGGACGCGCTGGTGGTGGTCACTGACTGGAACGA
>JACDEQ010000390.1 GCA_013816225.1 Armatimonadota bacterium
GCTGTTGGAGACGGAGCCCTGCACGCCGATGCGTTTGCCGGTGGATTTGCCCGCTGGCTGGTGCTTACGGCAATTGCAGACAGAGCACATGACGTGTATGCGCCAATCGAGGCGCTGCGCGCTCAACTGCATAACTACGATGCAATTGACCAAGCTCACATCCTCGCGGCATACGAACATATTCGGTTGAGCGGGATCAACAACAGAATTCGAGACTGCGGTGAGGGACGGCGCCTGCGGAAGCTGCTTTCGCACCTACCGGACGCGGTTACAACACAACTTTACAAGATGGGCATGACCGCCGCGGCTACGCCCGCTTCGTTTTCCAAAATGCAGAGGACGGCCACGCCACTTTCTTAGACCGGTTCGGGGCCCACCCTTGGGAATCCGCTGAAGGGTTGGCGCCGACGATTAACCGCCTGATGCCAACGGACGAAATCACAACGTCCACCAGCTCCGGATCGAACTGCGTGCCTTTGCATTTCTGTAGTTCGGCGATCACAATGTCGAGAGAAAGTCGCTTCCGATACGGGCGATCTGTCGTCATTGCGTCAATCGTATCGGAAATCAGAATTATACGTGATCCCAATGGGATGTTCTTCCCGTTGAGCCCAGTCGGATATCCTTGCCCGTCCCAGCGTTCGTGGTGGTGACGAACCGAATCTTGGATGAATCCCTGAAACTTAGTGATGATACCGACCAGGTCCGCGCTCTTCGTCGAGTGAGTCTGCATGAGTGCAGTCTCCTCCTCCGTCAACCTGCTGTCCTTACGAAGCAGCGGCGCAAACTCTTCGTGAATCTTGCCGACGTCGTGTAGAAGCGCAGCCGTTTCGATCGACTCGACGTCCTTAGCCGATAAGCCCAACTCAAGCGCGACGGTTCGCGAGAATTCGCTGACTCGCAGCGAATGTCCTGAAGTATATGGATCGCGGGCTTCAATTGCCTTTACCATCACCTGAAGGAGTTCCTGCCCGCTGTCCTGCAACTGGTGGTAGAGTCCGTACACGTGCCGCACGACCACGATGGGAATGAACACGAGAAGCAGGCCGAACGATCCCAGGCCCCAACTATGTGCCGTCCAGACGTAGAGGTACGACACGAATAACGCGATCGCACTTGCGCCCAGGTCATAAGCCAACACACCACGCGTGTTCAGATTCCACACGTCGCGAAAGGCCCGGTTCGTACTGAGCGCAATCGCGCCGCTCACCGTTAACGTGTTCACCGCGAAATAGACCACGGCATACGCAAAGAATAGAAGCAAATCAACCTGCAGGGCACCGGTGTCAACCTTGCCGACCAACTGCAAGTACGCAGGCGGCATTCCGCCACCAAGCGCCGAATACACGCCCATCGCAAGTAGTACGGATAAACCACGCTGCGCGGGGTTAAACAACATTTTCGCAGCAGGGGCACGGGCGGAAAGGCCCGTGAGCAGGGTCGAGCCTGCGGCGACCACGGCACCCCAGAATCCGCCGAAGAGAATGCCGGCAGCCATGTGGATTACGAACGACGTTGACCCCGTGGCGGCGACACGGAGCTTGGTACTACTCTGGTCGAGTAAAAAGGCGACGAGAATGAAGCTGCTAAGCTCCCAGATGCCCGGGCTTGGTGAATGCATCAACCACGCCCCAGCGCCCGCGAGGGTTGCGGCCAGTAGAACAGCCGTAACGAAGAGCTGCAGCTTGCGCGCCTGCGTCATTGGAAAACGGGTAGTGGACCCCGGGCCTCACCTTAAGACCAATTCTGCCCTTCGGCCATGAACAAGTTGGCGATGAAATTCATCATCGACCCGAGCCAGGAAATCTGTAACATTGAGCGTCACCCCCCTTCGGGAATACTTTCCGAGTACTGCTGGGAAGTGGCAAGCCTCGCTATGGCCCACCAGACGCTCCGCTCTTACTTGTCCGCTAGTCTCCGCTCGTGCTACGAAGACCGGGGTCCGCTCCCTTGGTTCCTTTCCGGTTGGCCGACCCGCTCACGCAGGCCGACGGTTGACTCCTGTACGCTCGCTGAACTCCTGAAAAAGCGGTCTACCAAACCGCGTCAGCCCGGGCGCCGTGCCTCGGTCCAGCGGTTCGTGGCATCGAGTACCGCAAATACCGCCGCCCGCTCGGCGCTTTCCTTGATCTGCGCCGTGCCCGTCAGCAGCAACGATTCCCGCCCGCCGAGCCCCTGCACACCGACGAACGCAAACTCGCGGTCGAACACCTCGACGATCTTCGCGCCCTCGAGCGCCACCGATGCGGCCTGCTCCGCCAGCAGCCGGTCGAGCACCGTCACCGCCGCCTTGGCCGCCGCTTCCACGCGGCTCCGCGGCGTGTCGCTACTCTCCTCTTCCGCCGTCTCGGTCTGGTCGCGAAACGACAGCGTCACCGATATCTGGATCCGATGCGGGCGGCGTCCCGGCGCGACCGTCAGGTTCTCGAACAGCACCGAGCGGCGCATCACCTGGTCGCGCACCGTGTCGCGCTCGAGCGCTTCGATCGGCTTGACGTCCGCCGTTTGCGCGACGCTGATCTTCCGGTGATCCACCTTGAGAC
>JACDEQ010000101.1 GCA_013816225.1 Armatimonadota bacterium
GAGCAAAAAATGTGCGTGGCACCCGGCCACCCTGCCGCGGTTCATGGAAACTGCCCATTCGACCATACTACGGGAGACGGAAACCCTAACACTCTGACCTGGTCAGGAAATGGGGGCTAGGCACTGCGATGACTCGAAAGTCCACTATTGCCTTAATTATTGCATCAAGTGTGCTGACTTCACTGATGACGCTTTTAGTGAGTGGCGAGTGGCGACGACTGAATGTCAAGTTAGTGAAGCAGCGCACCGCATTTGCGATACGAGCTGATGGGCGATTGATTGCGTTCGGACCGCGGTATCACACAGAAACGGAGAATGTTTTTGCACTCTCGAACCCGATGAGTCAGTTTCGAGTTTCGTACTCACTGAATACGCGGAGCTTGGTGACGGGCAGTACTTGACATTGTATAGCGTGCCAATGCCAGCGCGTAGGACCATAGAAGATATTGGATTCATACTTTCTCAAGAGCTTCCTGGTAAGGGAGGGGCGAGCGAGGTCGCGATAAGTGGCTCGCGGATGAACGGCAAGCTTGTGTCTGGGCTGTTTGTCGAAGGCAGCGCCTATGCTGTCCTAGTCTGGCTAGAGCCAGCAGCCACCCAACAAGAGGACCGTCAGTGGCTGCAATCTAACGTTAAGTCACTGGTCGCATACTAAGGTGATCACCTGGGGCATCTGCCAACTAGTTTCTGCTCCGTAAACTATAGCGGCAGCCAGCATCGCAACTGTTGTCCCCGTTTAGCTCCGGTTAGGTGGCTGATTTGACCGCGCAAACTCCATCGATTTGATTGCCAAGTCTTCAGCGAATGTGTTCAGCTCGCTCACAGCCCTACCCACAAGGAACTTAAGTGTCCATGAATCCTCAGATCTGTGCTTTTCAAGACGCATCGCCTCCCCCTTTTTGGACATGAGTATTACGTGGTTTGGCTCGCCATGCCATATTCCTTTGACATCGATGCGTACGTAGGGAAAGCCCTCCATTTGAATCTTTAGTTCAAACATGGAGTCTTCGCCAAGTACTAGGTGACCAAATAGGAGCTCATTCTTGTAAAGCCATTCGCCGACTTCGTTACGTGAGTCCATTTGCCCTTGTCGCGGCCACAAGAGTGTATCCGTACTCACCACAATTGCCCCGAAAACTGCGCTCAACGATAGCCATATTATGGCTCTACGGGCAGTCATACAATTCGTTGATTCTGTTGAATCGAGGGCTCGCGGCATCAGCGACCAAACGATCTACAAGTGGCGTGAGAAGTACGCGGGCATGAGCAAGAGCGACTTGACCCAACTCAGAGCTCTCCAAGATGAGAATCGTCGGCTGCGGCACCTGGTGGCGGAGCTGAGCCTGGACAACGCGGCCTACAAGGAGATTCAGAAGGGAAAATGGTGAGTTCCGCCACGCGCCGAACGGTCGCCTTCAGGAGCAGTTCGGCGGGTAAGTCCCTGTCGAGGAGCTTCGTCCGCCGGTAGCAGCTGAACGTGAGTTCATGAGCAAGCCCCGGCTCGTTGTACGTCACGCGTGCGTTGCTCATCTTTGGGGAACGTTTACGCGATTCGACATTCGGCGTGGGCAAGCTAGCGACATCTGCTACTCGCGGGAGTGGTCATACGCTTGCCCTGAGCACCCAATGTGTGCGCGGCACCCGGCCACCCTGCCGCGGTTCAAGGAAACTGCCCATTCGACCATACTACGGGAGACGGAAACCCTAACACTCTGACCTGGTCAGGAAATGGGGACTAGGCACAGGACTCGCGTCGTTCGTCGCTCGGCGACGCGGGTGAGGTTATCGTTGCCGTCGTAACAACTAATCGCCCCCTCTGCTCTAGCTAGACGTCAACGACTCTAATTGGCTCGCCTTGGCATCTTCTCGTCCAGAAGAGGAAATAATCGATGGAAACGGAGTTGCGTGTCGATTCGACTTCACAAGCGAAACACCTCGAGCAGGTAGCCGCCGGCGACCTTCATCGCGACGGCCAATCTAGTCCCGTCCGCCGATCCAACACCAAAGAGGAGATTTGGGTCCTCGCGTACGAGATATCCACGCTTCGTAGCTGGGTTCAAAAACATGAGCGTTTTCGTATGGGTGAGCGGCTCCTGCGTCCTAATCCTTCTGAAGAGGGCAACCACCTCATCATGCAACCAAGAGGGTGTACACGCGGGGGCAAGCAACCTGTTCTTGTCTACGCCGTCCAGCTCATAAGAATATATATCCGCCGAGGAGCCGTCCGCCGCGACGGTATCGAAGCCGCTAGAGGTTGTTCCGCCCTCATTATCTCCAGCGTAAGTGACCGCACCGCGATTCGCAACGCGGTTCCAGATCAGGCGATCGGTAAAGAATAATTCAGGCGTAGAAAATGGCTCGCTCGTAAGCTCGCTGCTCCTCCAGATAACCTCTCGGTACTTGGTATCGAACTGCACCACTTTGAAGCGGTGATCCGGAACGTACGGGAGCCTCGATTCCGCGAGCCTGACAAGGAAGCGGTGCCCGTCGTCTGAGGCAGCAGTGATTATCACGCCCGGCGGTGCAAGGAATTTGTCGCTGCCGACGTGGACACGTTGGCGATCCTTTGGTTCGAAGGTATTTAATGAAACTGCCTCTGCCCAGCAGATGTCTTTCCCGCGCCACCATGCCGCATAGACTGAATCCCATGCTTCTTCACGTCGAAGTCCATTCTTCACGTTGAACACGACCGCGAAATCGTTCGCAAAGCACAGGATGACTCGGTCGCCACTGCTATTCCATTTCGCGTCAAACATCAGAGGTACGGCATGTTCGTCCCACCGGTCTTGTTGAACCGCATCGGCCGGCACGTTGACCCCTTGCCGCCAAATAGTGACCGACTCACTGCTTGCAATTAACAATAAACTCGCGTCCGGCGACCAGGACGCAAACACCGGAGCTTGGTGGAGCTTGTAAGAGGCAACCATCGTAAGAGGCGGGAGCGACGCGTCGTTCCGTGGGCCGGCATTACGGTGGCCACAGGCTGCGACCGACAGAAATATCGCAATCCCCCATGCGGCACGCAAAATCATTAATAGCCGAAGTTTGATTTGCTTGGGCACTTACCTTTCCCGCACAGGACTATATAATTGGTGACCTCGCTTCTTCCAGGCTTGAACCAAGGATTAGGCTTCTTGTCTCCGTAGTTCCAGCAGTAAAAAGCTGTTGAATTTCCACCATCGAGTAGTACCGATTTTCCCCAATTGCATAGCTTCTTCATACAGCCACAGAGATCCTTGGGTGATAGCCCCCCGGTTGACGTAAGTATGCAGAGCCGTCTGCCCTTGGTGCACGCCGCAGTCCTGCGATATGCTCCGTTCTGCTTCGATGGGTACTTAAAGTATGGGAACCGCTCATAAAAGCACTCACCGTTTGGCCTGAACATCGGACGACCGCTAACAAACTCCCCGTTGCCTGATGAGGGCCCGCGCTCAGGCACGCGCGCGGCGGGCTGGGTGGCATGGCTTGGTTTGGTTCGGGTGCTGAGGATAAGCGTCTTGTAAGTCTCATAGGCTGGGTCGTTCGTTAGCTTATGCATGAACCCCTCTCGATATGGTCATCGGTCTCTGCACATCACAGCGATCGACATCAGACACCACCGGGAAGTGATCCGCGTAGAAACCAGCGCTCGACCAACGCCATTCTAGCTCGCTCTCACACAGTCCCCGTCTGACCGGGTTGGCGTGAATATAATCGATGCTCGCCCAGACCGCTTCCGGCGAAAAGAGATTGCGATCGTATCCCGGGCCGGGCAGCCAGAATGAAAAGCGAGAGTTTACGCGATTCGACATTCGGCGTGGGCAAGCTAGCGACATCTGCTACTCGCGGGAGTGGTCATACGCTTGCCCTGAGCACCCAAAATGTGGAGCGAATCCGCAAGATCGGCCACCCGACCGAACTTGCTGCTCGAACTGTTCGATGTCCATCAAGAACCTAACCAAGTGGGCGGGGAAACCGCACACCCCTTGTCTTCGAACAAACGCAGGCAATTTTCGTGGGTGCCCCCCGACAATTGCCCTTCGCAATTCGGTATAGAAGAGGAGCCGGCCAGGGTGCTCATCATTTGCGAAGCGCACCCGGATGGCAAGACGGGTATCGCACTCATTCTCGCGCGGTAAACTGAGGCGCGGTGAGCGGGAATCTGATCATCTTCGGAATCTTGGCGGCGGCTGCGAGTGCTTCGGCGGTTGGGGTCATCGCCTTCAAGAACCCCGTGCGCAGCGCGCTGAGCTTGGTCGTCAACTTCTTCACGATCGGGATCATATACTTCACGCTCAACCTCGACCTTTTGGGAATCAGCCAGATACTGGTCTACACGGGCCTCATCATGATCCTGTTTTTGTTCTGCATCCTGCTGCTCAACCTGGGCGCGCCGGAGATGCTGAGCGAGAAGAGCTGGCTGAAGACCTGGGCGGCGATCGCGCTTTGCGCGGTGATGGTGGCGGCGAACGTGAGCCAGGTGGTCGGGCCGCTGGCCAGTTCGGGCGGGCCGTCGTCGCCAGACGACTACGGCAAAGCGGCAAGCGTGGGCAAGGCTCTCTTTACCGGATGGGTCTACGCATTCGAAATCGCGAGCGTGCTGCTCCTCGTCGGCATCGTCGGCTCCATCCTGGTAGCCAAGAGGAGGGACTGATGGAAGGCGTGCCCATGTCCGGCTTCATGATGCTGAGCGCGGTTATGTTCGCGATCGGAACGCTGGGCGTGATCATCAAGCGCAATCCGATTGTGATCTTCATGTGCATCGAGCTGATGCTGAACGCCGCCAACCTCGCGTTCCTCACGTTCGCGCGCTACCACAACACGCCGCTCCCTGAAGAGTTCGTGCAGCGAAACCAGACGCACATGACGGGCCAGATGGCGGTCGTTTTCGTGATGGCCGTCGCGGCGGCCGAAGTCGCGGTAGGACTCGGCATCATCATGGCGATCTTCCGCTCACGCCAGGAAGTGGATATCGACGAAATGAACCTGCTGCGCGGCTAAGGCGTATTTCCCCAAGCCACGTGGTCGAGCCGCGCCCGCCACGGGAACGAGAAGACGGGGCCCGCGGTCTTGTAGGTGATCTTGGCCCTCATTCGCCGCGTGATGAACTGAATGTACTCGCTGGATGTTCCTCCGACCGCCACCTCGCGCACCGAGTCGGACAGCGTGGTATTCGCGGTGTCGAAAAGCACGAATTCGTCGGTCTCGAAGTTGAAAAGGTAGATGCGCTGGACGATGTTGGTGGACGTCGTGTGCCCCTCGACGCGGAAGCTGAGCAGCGAGGTCGTTTCCGGCGTGGCCGTGCCCTCGACCGTAATCTGGAGCGGCGGGATCGAGTTGTTGAAAACGATGCCGGGCCGGCAGACGAGGTACTGGCTGTCGCTCGAGAGGAGTTCGAAGAAGCTGCCGGATTCGAGGACGCCCGGACCGACGGAGATGGTGGACACGTTGGATGCCATCGACTGGCCAACCTTCACCGTGGCGAAGTCCCCCACGGTGCCGACGCCGTACGACTCGCCTGCCATCAGGACATTGCCGAGCCAGTCGATCAAAACGGATGACGCCTCGTCGAGGTCGTCGGCCGGGCCGTCGTAACGCCTTACCCATTTGAGCGGGCCGTTCGGCTCGTACTTGACCGTGCAGTAGTCGGGCGCCTGGCCGGCCATTCGAACCGCGCCGCCTGTCACGTAGACCCGGTCTGCCTGATCGACCGTCACGCCGCGTGCGGTGTCGAATGCGGACGCGCCGCCGTCGAACGTTCTCGCCCAGAGACGGGCTCCGCCGGGGCCGTTTTTGATTGTCAGGTAGTCGGATCCGGTGGCCGCCTTCTCCGTGTAACCCGCAACGATCGAGTTGCCCGCGCTGTCCATTGCAAGGTCTGCTGCGGCATCCCACAAGTGATCCGGGCCGTCGTAAACGTCGTGCCAGGATTCGACGCCGGTCGTGCGGTTGAACTCGGCCACTGCGACGTCGCCGGCCGGTGAGAATGCGTCGACGTTCGCGTTGCCGGCAACGACCGGATTACCGTTATTGTCGAGTTCGATCGCGGCCGCCCAGTCTCCTAAGTTGCCGGCCCCTGCGAAGAAACCGTCCCACAGATATGCGCCTGCCGAGGTGAATTTGACGACCAGGAAGTCGGAGGCCGCTTCATCATGAACACGATTGCGGATACCGGCTGCGTAGACGGATCCGGTGGCATCGATCGCAACCGCACTCAGCCCGTCGCTTCCGGTGCCCGGCGCGTCGAAGGTCCTTGCCCACTGAAGGGTTCCGTTCGGCGAGTATTTCCAAAGCGCCGCCTCCGACGCGGAGGAGCCCACAATTACGATGTTGCCTAGTGCGTCTAGCGCTATCGCGCCGCCCGGTTGGCGGTTCCATTGCTGTGCTCCGGCCGAATTGTACTTCACCGTTCCGCTCGATCCGGAAACGTAAACGTTGCCGGATGTGTCCACCGCGATCGCGCTCGGGTAGTCGTTGTCGTTCAGGGAAAAGGTGGAGAGCCAAAGCTCGTTCCCATCGGGGGAATACTTGATGGTCACGTAGTTTTGGTTCGTTTGCGAGCCTGCGGGGTAGGCGGGGCCGGTCACGTGGACGTTTCCGGCCGTATCGAGGGCCATCGCGGCGACACGATCGAAATGGTTGCCCGGTCCGTTGTAGCGCCGCGCCCAGATCTCGTTCTGTGCCATGGCTGCTCCCACCGACAGGGCCAGAACCAAAAGGAAGAACCACCGAGTCTTCATTTGCTCTTAGGTTACACGATAAATGTCGAAACTATGCGCAACCGACACGCGGTAGGGCCGCCACCATCACATTGTGGGGCAGGCCCTTGAAGTCGGACAGTTTCTCGAAAACCATCCCCAGCCTCGCCGCCACTCGCATCGAGGGCTCGTTGACCGGACGGATGAGAGCGACGATGCGGGTCTTGCCTATTTCTTCCGCGTAATCGAGGCATGCTTTGGCTGCTTCCGTCGCGTAGCCGCGGCCCCAAAGCGGCCTGTGAAGGATGTAACCCACCTCGGTTTCACGGGCGCCGTCCACCTCCTGCTCGGCAAGGCCGACCTGGCCGATCGGCTCGCCAGTCGCTTTGCTCATGACGAGCCACGGGCCGTATCCGTCCTCGCGATATCTCCTCATCTGCCGCTCGATCCAGTCTCTAGCCTCGTCTCTCGTGTGCAATTTCGGGTAGTAGCGCATCACCTCAGGATGGGCCAGCATCTCGGCCATAAAGTCGAGGTCGGCAGGCGTCATTTCCCGCAGGATGAGGCGCGTGGTTTCGAGCACGACTTCCACCGCCGAGAGTGTACTTCTGTCCGCCCGCGGCCAAATGTGGGGGGCGAAACTTCAGCTAGCCATACGT
>JACDEQ010000391.1 GCA_013816225.1 Armatimonadota bacterium
CCCTGTGAGGTGGCGGCGGAGGCGGCGGCCGCTTGGGTCCGTTCTCCAGAGCCGCGGGATCGAGATACTCGTCCAGCTCTTTCCGCGCTGAAATCTCTCGGATCTTCTCGATTCGCTCCCACTCACGCCCTATGTAGGAACGAAGCAAATTGTACGCTCGGTCTCCTAAGCCCAATTCTTCGTGCTCACTACTTCAATCGATTCTTCCATGGTCGAACTCAGCCGACGGAGCCTGCGTGTCATTTCCGAAAACGGGTCCAATTCCTCCGCTGCGGATGTTGCCCCAGATTCTGCCACAGCTCTGATCAGCTGGGAACGGAGTTCGGCTAACGTAGACTCAGCTTCGTCCAAATTCGCGTTCAGCCGCTTTTGGGTTAGCTCCAGGTCTTCGAGAATCCGCAGTTCCTCGCGTCTAGCGGTGAGCGCAGCTTCCGTTGACGCGCGAATCGTCGGATCGCTCTCCTCGACAAGCTTTTCTTCGAGGTCCTCGACAGCCGCCCGCGATCTGAACGCGCCGCTCGACAGTTTCTGAAGCTGTCTACGAGCCTCCAGTATCTCGACAGCCCGCACGACGATCGCGTCAACCTCGGTTTGCGTGTCCAACGCCATTGCCGAGATGACCGGATTGTCGGTGTGGTTGGTGATCAAACGCATGGCTTCCTCACGGAGCTTGACGATCGGTTTCAGCCGCGTCTTGCTGGGGGTGCTCACGTCTTCGAGAGTCGGAACCTGCACGCCGCGCGAACGCCTCGGCCGCATCGCCGAAACCAGTCCTGCGATAGCACCTACGGTTACGAGGACAGCCGCAAGCGGCGTCCATCCGAAGAAGAGGGCGCCGATGCCGGCAGCTACCAGCGCCGCGGAGATCGCGAAGCCCACGGGTTTTCGGCGGTGTTCGTGCTGCAGCATCACTTCTTGAGAGACTCTCTTGTCGTACCAAGAATACTACCGCCCCACGCGCCACTTGAGATTCATTCAGCCCGTGGATAAACGAATACTACGGGTATCGAAAATGGCCGACGATCGCCCAACGCGTCAGCGCATCTTCCTCGACGCATGTCCCAGCGTTATCAATGAGAAGCGGCAGCCCATAGGAGTTTCTCTTATTCGAGACGATTCCGCAGTGATCGAGGCTCGGCGACATTTTCCAGTAAACGATGTCTCCAGGCAGCCACGATTTGGTGTCCGCCGTGCTCATCGGCAGGTCCCTCGCGAACCGCTTCATAAACACAAGCTGGTTGGGCACGCGGCGATGGTCGATATTGGAATCTGGCCTCCCCAGTCCGTAACGGGTCGGATACTTGCCGAAGTTCTTGGACATATCCTCGTTCATCAATTTCTGCAAGTCGTGCCCGGCGGCGCGCAAACTTCTGATCACCACGTCGGTGCAAACGCCTTTGTCGGCTGGGAGGTCTCCATTCGGATAAGCGATCTCGAAGTAACCGGGATCGTAAATGGTGCCGATCTGGGCGAGAGCCGTGTGGACGATCTTCTCGGCGACTGGAGTGGCAGCTCTTTCTCGAATTTCGGCTTCAGGAGCGGGTAGCATCAATGGGTGGTCGGACGGCTTCAACCGAACGGCGAACAAGACCGCGCCGATGACGAGCAGGGTGCCCAGCCACCACTTCACGCGTCGTGACATCTTATGATAACTAACGACCTCCGAGGCGTTCAAGTGCCCTACATCGCCGCGACGCCGGAGCTCTCGGCGGCCGCCTGATGAGTTACCCGTTGTATCCAGCCACGGGCGAGAGACGCTTCGGCCACACGCTCGACGGCTACTGCATAGGCGGCTAGCCTCGAGTCCACACTGTGCACTTTCCTCGCGAACTGGAACGCCCCAAAGGCCGCAGTCATGATTTCGTCCAGCCGCCGGTGGACATCCTCCAGTTTCCAACGGTCGAGAGACGCATTCTGAACTTGCTCGAAATAAGAAACCGTAACGCCACCAGCATTGCACAGGAAGTCCGGGATTACGAACACGCCCTTGCCGTGGAGAATCTTGTCCGCCTCCGGCGTCGTAGGCCCGTTGGCGAGTTCCGCGACTATCTTTGCGCGGATGTCGGCAGCATTGTGCGCGGTGATCGCATTTTCGAGGGCGCTCGGCACCAAAACATCCACATCGAGTTCGAGCAATTCCTCGTTCGAAATCTGCTTGGCAGAATGCGCGGTTACGCTGCCTCTCGATTCTTTCGCGTCGGAAACTGCGTCGAATGGCAACCCTTCCTGCGAATACACGCCGCCTTTCGAATCGCTAACAGCAACAACCTTAGCGCAAAAAAGCTGTTCCACCAAGCGATGGGCGTTCATGCCTGCATTGCCGTAGCCGTGGATCGCAACCGTGGCTCCGGACAAGTCGAGGCCGATCTCGCCGGCGGCTTCTCGCAGCGTAATCATTCCTCCGCGCGCAGTTGCGTCGTCGCGGCCCGGAGACCCCCCAACTTCGAGCGGCTTGCCCGTTATGACCCCTGGAGCCTTGTGCCCAACGATCGCTTCGTACTCGTCGAGCATCCACGCCATCACCTGCGGAGTAGTGTAGACGT
>JACDEQ010000392.1 GCA_013816225.1 Armatimonadota bacterium
GAGTCACGCTGACGACGCTGACGCACCGCGGCGTGCTCTCGCCGATGGAGACGATTCGCAGGATGAGCACGAGGCCCGCGGAAATATTCCGCCTGGATGGCGGCACGCTGAAGCCGGGCCGCACTCCCATTGCCCAAGTCGCCGTGATCGACCCCGACGTCGAGTGGACGTTCGATGTCCAAAAGACGTTCAGCAAGGGGAAGAACAGCCCGTACCACGGAACCCAGTTCAAGGGGAAGGCTTTGCTGACGTTCAGCGGCGGGAACGTCTACACCGACCAGCTGTGGACGACGCGCCAGCCTACCGCCGATGTCGCGCAGGAACACGCAGTGTAGGAAGGAACTCAAGTCGTGCAAGGCCCTGGCCCTGCTCGCCCAGGTCGACGTGAAGCCACAGCAAGTGATGGTCGAAGTCCAGGTTCTCGACGTCTCTCCGGAGCGTCTCGAGGAACTCGGTCTTCGCTGGTCGTGGTCTCCATTCCAGTTCTTCGAGGCGCCTCCTGGAACTCTTCTGTCGGCGTTCGGTACCTCGACCCGGCCGGCCGGCCTTGGATCGTTCAGCCGACTTCCGTGGGATGTGACTTCCATACTCAGCGCCCTGATCACCAGCAAAGAGGCGAAGCTTCTAGCCAAGCCCCGAGTGGCTGTCTTGGACGGCGATGAAGCCAATATCTTTATCGGCGATACCATTCGCGCTCGGATAGCGCAGGCGGGTGGCCTGGGCCAACAGACGATCGAAATCGTCGAGTTCCCGGTGGGAATCATCCTACTGCTCCGTCCGCGCGTGAATGCGGATGGCAATATTACAATGCGCGTCCACCCGGTGGTTAGCACGGTGACCGCCGTAGACAACAACAACGTGCCTCAAACGAGCGCTCGAGAGGCAGAAACGACTGTGATGATCAAAGATGGCGAGACCATGGTCATCGGCGGCTTGATCCGAGAGGAACATACGAAGATCATGCGTGAGGTCCCGCTCCTGTCGCAGCTTCCGATCGTCGGCGACCTTTTCAGGCATCGAACGACGAACAAGCGAAAGAGCGAGATCATGGTGTTCATCACCCCGAGAATAGTTCATGAAGGATCGGGCGTGCAGGCTCCCAAATCGCTCGATGACATCAAGAAGGAGAAGGGTAAGTGAAAAAAACTCGTCCGGAAGATAAACCGAAACTGATCGTACTTGCAATCTTAACTGTAGCCGCGGTCGCGTTCATGATGTACAGAGTCATGGGTGCGTTTGCGGAAAACAGGGAGCCTCATGACCACACGCCGGTAACGCTTTCGGGCGATGCAGCGCCGGAGGCATCGGTCGGCCAGCCTGAACAGATCGCAAATCAGCCCGTCGGGGCGGAGACGAACTATGCCGACGTGTCGTCGGGAATTCCTAACGGCTCGTCTCGCGACCCATTCAAATCGCCGCTGGCGAAGTTGGATTACGATCCCTTCGTGCCGCGGTCCGTGAGCACGAATGGCGACCGGCTGAAGCCCGGCCAGATGGGCAACGGCGGCGCAGGGGCGGGCGGCGATGGAGCGGTAGGGCCGATGCAAGTGCCGGCTCCGCCGCCCAGCACAATCGAGCTCAAGGGCGTCCTGACCGGCGGCCGGCCGATAGCGGTGCTGCGAATAGGCGCCAACACCTTGAATGTCTTCGAGGGCCAAGCGATCACAAAAACGTTAGTGGTCCTCAAGATCACGACCTCTTCGATCCTGATGCGAAATCGCAACACGGACATCTATTTGGAAGTAGGCAACAGCACGCTAGCCGACATCTACTTGCCCGAGGCCCGTGCTGCTGGCTCCATCTCGACCGAAGTGCCAACGGCGGAAGAGCCCTCACCGAGCCCGGCTCAGCCTGCCACCGTCGAAACTACGGGCCCGCAGTCGGCACCTGAGGCCCAGTCGATGACCAATCCCGAAGCCGAGCCGGTAAGCGATCCGGTGTACGGCCCCTTCTAGACCTCTTTATCCAATCCCCCGCCATGCCCGTGGCAGGGTTTCTTTTTGACTGGACGCACGTCAAACTATGAGTACGGATGATTCTTCTTATTGCCGCCCTCGCGGTTGGCTCACCCTTTCCATTCGGCTCTCTTGTGGGGGCTGACGGCAAGGGATCTGCGGACGTTTTTTCGGGCAAGCAGGTTTTGGTTTTACGTGAACCCTCAATCGAACTGTTCGCCAGCCTCAACAACTTGGGAAAGGCGCGGAAGTTCTTTGTTGCGGGCGTTTATAACCGGCCAAGGACAAATGGCTACATGGCGGCCCAGGAGCTGATGAGACTGCTCCCAGAGGCCTTGCTCGTCAATCGGCACGGCTACATCGTCAAGCGATGGGAAACTGTCGCAGTGGGCAAGTTCGAGACGCATCTCGGGGATTGGCTGGACGGGTCGTCGCTGGCAATCGGGCATTTTGCGCCTGATCCACGAGGATTGGCTACCGTCCTGCCCAAATTGAAACCCCCTTCCGGGTGGCTTCAACTCATCGGCAACACACTACAACTCCGCTTTCCGCCGCGGGCAAAGGCCGAAAAGACTCTGGGGCTG
>JACDEQ010000102.1 GCA_013816225.1 Armatimonadota bacterium
CTGGTACACCAGAGGTCAGTTCATTCCGGTCCTCTCGTACTAGGAACGACTCCTCTCAAATATCCTGCGCGCGCAGTGGATAGGGACCGAACTGGCTCACGCCGTTCTGAACCCAGCTCGCGTGCCACTTTAATGGGCGAACAGCCCAACCCTTGGGACCTAATACAGCCCCAGGATGTGACGAGCCGACATCGAGGTGCCAAACCATGCCGTCGCTGTGAGCGCTCGGGCAAGATCAGCCTGTTATCCCCGGGGTAGCTTTTATCCGATGAACCCTGGCGTGCCCACGCACAACCAGAGGGTCACTATGTCCGACTTTCGTCTCTGCTCGACTTGTTTGTCTCACAGTTAAGCACCCTATATACCATTACGCTCGGCGCCTGATTTCCAACCAGGCTGAGGGTACCTTTGAACGCCTCCGTTACTTTTTGGGAGGCGACCGCCCCAGTCAAACTACCCGCCTAAGACGGTCTCCTTACCGGATAACGGCAAGGGTTAGTAATTCAGAGTGCGAAGGGTGGTGTTCCATTGGTGCCGAAGCTCCCACCTACGCTCTACATCACAATCCAAATTACAATCTCAAGGTGTAGTAAAGCTCCACGGGGTCTTTCCGTCCTACTGCGCGGAACCCGCATCTTCGCGGGTGCTACAATTTCACCGAGCTTCTTGTTGAGACAGTTCTCAAGTCGTTACGCCTTTCATGCGGGTCGGAACTTACCCGACAAGGAATTTCGCTACCTTAGGACCGTTAGAGTTACGGCCGCCATTCACTCGGGCTTCAATTCGGTGCCTCGGGTTACCCCTAACACCTCCGATTAACCTACGAGCATTGGGCAGGCGTCAGCCCCTATACGTCGACTTTCGTCTTAGCAGAGACCTGTGTTTTTGGTAAACAGTCGCCTGAGATGCTTAGCTGCGGCCCACCGAAGTGGGCGCCCCTTATTCCGAAGTTACGGGGCTCGTTTGCCTAGTTCCTTAACAAGAGTTCTCTCGAACGCCTTAGTCTTCTCGACTCACCTACCTGTGTCGGTTTACGGTACGAACAAATACGAATATAGTCTATAGAGCTTTTCTCGGCCCCCAGCAGTCCTAGTTCGTTCACGCCGAAGCGATCCCTTCCCCCTCATCAGCGATTCCGCGCGTTTTCGCCGCGCCACGCCGATTTTGGGCCCACAACAACCAACGGTGTGGGATAGAACCTTTAGAAGCGTCCCTCTTGACCAAACGTACTTGGGGACGGAATATCAACCGTCTGTCCATCGACTACGCCTTCCGGCCTCGCCTTAGGATATCGCCTAACCCCCCTCTGACGAACATGGCGGGGGAAACCTTGGGTTTTCGGCGCAAAGGATTCTCACCTTTGTGATCGCTACTCATGCCTGCATTCTCACTTCTGTACGCTCCACCTGTGCTCACGCTCAAGCTTCACTGCATACAGAACGCTCCCCTACCGCGACGCCTTAACGACGCCACCCAGAGCTTCGGGACACGGCTTTAGCCCGCTTAAATTGTCCGCGCGAGATCACATTCGGCCAGTAAGCTGTTACGCACTTTTTAAAGGGTGGCTGCCTCCAAGCCAACCTCCTGGCTGTTTACGCAATCTCACATCGTTTCACACTTAGCCGTGGTTTACGGCCCTTAGCTGCTGATCTGGATTGTTTTCCTTTTGACGACGGATCTTAGCACTCGCCGTCTCACTGCTACGCTTGATCGTATGGTATTCGGAGTTTGATTGGGTTCAGTAATCTGGTAGGACCCTTAGCCCATTCAGTGCTCTACCTCCATACGAGAACACGTAACGCTGCACCTAAATGCATTTCGGGGAGAACCAGCTATCTCTGCGTTCGATTGGCATTTCACCGGACTAACCACAGCTCATCCCGAGACTTTTCAACGTCTATGAGTTCGGCCCTCCATGAAGTGTTACCTTCACTTCAGCCTGGCCATGGCTAGATCACGCAGTTTCGGGTCTGCTCGCACCGACTGAACGCCCTATTCAGACTCGGTTTCCCTCCGGCTCCGCGGCTTAACCGCTTAACCTTGCCGGTACGAACAACTCGCAGGCTCATTCTGCAAAAGGCACGCCATAACGCATTCTAGGATTGCTCCTAGCATAGCGCTCTGACTGTTTGTAGGTAATACGATTTCAGGAACTATTTCACTCCCCTAACCGGGGTTCTTTTCACCTTTCCCTCACGGTACTATTCGCTATCGGTGACAAGAAGTATTTAGCCTTATCCGGTGGTCCGGACAGATTCGCACAAAATTCCTCGTGATTCGTGCTACTTGGGATACCAATCGTTATCGTCGACTTCGTGTACAGGGTTGTCACCTTCTATGACCCTACTTTCCAGTAAGTTCCACTCGTCTATTTTCACTAAACATGGTCCCGCAACCCCAATCAGCAAGCTGACTGGTTTAGGCTCTTCCGATTTCGCTCGCCGCTACTTACGGAATCTCTTCGATTTCTTTTCCTCTGCTTACTTAGATGTTTCAGTTCAGCAGGTTCCCCTTCGCTAGCCTATGTATTCAGCTAGGAATGACTGGACATTACTCCAGCCGGATTTCTCCATTCGGGCACCCTCGGATCGACACTCTTGTGCAGTTCCCCGAGGCGTTTCGTCGCTTACACGCCCTTCATCGGCTTCTTGTCCCTAGGCATCCGTCGTATACCCTTTGTAGCTTAACAAAATGGTCATTACAAATGCATGGTTCCACAACACAATATGCAACTGTCAAAGAGCTCGGCACGCGCCGAGATCGGCCTAACGAAAGACCGACTCGACTGGCAAGGGGTAGTTATACCAGAATCCTCCGCCCATGTCAAGGGCCGGGGCAACTTCTGCAACCAATTTCGTAACAAAGTCTGAGGCCAGGCCAGGTGACATGAAGAACCTTGAACCCCAACGCATCACAATGTGGCCATGAGTGCGACGGTGCGGTACATCGTGAAGGACGTCGGCTCCGCCGTGGAGTTCTACGTTTCGGCTTTGGGTTTCGAGTTGGTCGAGCGGTTCGGCGATGTGATGGCGATCTTGCGGTTGGACGCTCTCGAGCTCTGGGTTGCCGGCCCGGGCGCATCGGCCTCGCGCCCCATGCCTAACGGCCGTACGCCCGCGCCGGGCGGCTGGAACAGAATCGCCGTCATTGTGGAAGACCTCGACGCGGCCGTTTCACGTTTGAAAGAACTGGAAACGCCATTTCGGAACGAGCCCGTCTCCGGGCCCGGCGGCCGTCAAGTCCTAATCGACGACCCGTCGGGCAACCCAATCGAGCTATTCGAGCCCCGCTGACTATCAGCCATACTTTAGCCATGAGCGGCACTTTCGCTGAGCTTGTGGGGTTCCCGGGCACACTGGGCACCATGCCTGCGGGCATGAAGGAAACGCGTGGCACCACCGTCCTCGCTCTTCGCTACGAGGGTGGCATTTTGAACCTGGGTGATCGGCGGGCGACGGCGGCCAACTACGTGATGTATGACAGGGCCGAAAAGGTTATGCCGCTCGACGATTCAACGCTGATCGCGATCTCTGGCTCCTACGCCCGAAGCATCGAGATTGTGCGGTACCTGAAGCACTCTTTCAAGTACTACTCGCGGACGCAGCTTCAAGACCTGAGCCTCGAAGGCAAGCTGCAAGAGGTCACGCGGGCACTCTCCGGCAACCTTCCGATGACGCTGGATGGCGTCGGCATTTTTATCCCGCTGATCAGCGCCTACGACCCCCGCGCTGAAACCTTCGGTATCTATTTCTACGATGCCATGGGTGCACGGTTCGAAAGCGGCGATTTCGGGGCGGCGGGCTCGGGCTCCGAAAGGATTCGCGGCATCTTCGACTATATCACACGCGTCAAGGGCGACTTCGACAACCGCCCGCTCGCGGATGTTCTTCGGGACGGTCTGACGATGCTCGACATCGCGGCACAGCTCGACAGCGCCACCGGCGGCCTCGACCGCATCCCGCCGCTTGCGATGGTGGTCGAGGCCGAGGGCATTCGAAAGCTTGCGGCAAAGGAGATTGCGAAGGCGGTCGCCGACGTGAAGGCCAGCGACACGGGCCAGAGGGGCGGAGGCGCGCCCGCGGCAGGGGGCACGGCATGATCTCACCTTACGACTGGCAAGAGAGCGTCGTTCAAAGGGCTCAGTACACCGAGAACAGGCTGCGTGGCGGATCTCCTATCGTTGGCATGTCGCTTGAGGAAGGTGTGTTGATTTACACATACAGGCGGCAGGTCCGAAAGGTATACGAGGTTTACGACCGGCTGATGTTCTCGGCCATGGGCCAGCAGGCTGATGTAGAGAACCTGCGCCTCACCGCCGTCGACTTTGCTCACAAAGAAGGCTTCTCGCGGAGCGAGGCGGACGTCACGATCGGGCGCGTGGTCGGGTTCGCGCTCAGCAGCCCCATGAAGCGCGCTTTCGGAGACATTTCGGCGGCGCCGTTCGTCATCCATGCCCTTTTCGCCGAGCTTAATGAAGACTCTACGAGGGACCAGTTCTTCAAGCTTCGCTACGACGGAGACTTCGAGGCAGTCAGAAACTTCGCCGTTGCCGCCGGCACGCCCGAAGCCGAGGGACGGATGTGCAATCACTTGAAAGAAAAGCTCAAACCGTCGATGAAGCTCGAGGCAGCGACGGAGCTCGCCGACGAGGTCTGGCGCATCGGGGCCGACGTCGACGGAAATGGCGAGCCCGACGCCAATCTTCTCACCGACTCTCGCCCTGAGGCAGGTCTCTTGGATAGAAAGACGGAAAACGAGCGTAAGTTTAGTTTGATAACATGAAACACGCGATCCCATTCATATGTTTGGCGCTTGTGGTCGGTTGTGCCCAGAGCGTCGCCCAAACCAGTGAGCTCAAGGCGGGAACCAAAATCAGGACAATTCTGCTCCGCGAACTGACGTCCGGCGGGTCCAACGAAGGGGATTCCGTCCCATTGCTGGCAATGGAAGACGTCAAGGACGCCGAAGGCAGAGTTCTGATCGCCAAGGGAGCGATCGCTTACGGCAAGGTCGCGTGGTCTCGTGGCGCGACCGGATTCACCTCCGTGGCGAAGCAGCCCGCCCGGCTTGCGATCACCATCGAAACGACTATCGCTTCAGACGGCCAACCCGTGGAACTGAAAGCCGATAAGGAGGACAAGGAAGGCCGCTATCGGCTGACCCAGGACAATACGAGCAGGGAAAGAGCATCGGATGCCCTTTCGGAGCTTCTGGAAGGCGCTGACTCCAAGGAGACTCTCGAGCAGATTCAGAAGATGTTCGAGGGCGGCGAAATACCGGCGTTTAGGCCGAACACCGAGGACGTAGCCCGCAGACTCGGGTTGGCGAACACCCTTGCCCTCGCTCAAAAGGGCGGGCTGGCGGCCATCCCGGGCCTGCTGCGCGACATCGGCCGCGGTAGCCTCACGCACATCGCCGGGGCCGAGGCCGGGCTGCTCGTCGGCGCGATCAACGAGCTTGCCAACGTAGGCGGACAGGTGGGCGGATGGATCGCCGGACGGCTGAAGGGTTCCAACATCAGGGCGTACGCAGGTACGCCAATAACCGTGTACGTCGCCAAGCCGGTTGCCGTGAAAATATCGGGCGGCTAAACGATTTTGTAGTGGCGCATCATTCCCATGTCTTCGTGGTCGAGGTTGTGGCAGTGATACAGGGACAGGCCCGCGTGGGGTCCGAATTTGATCAGCAGTTGAACTCGCTCGCCGGGCATCAGAACCACCGTGTCTCGCCATCCCTCGTCCACATAGCCTTCGCGAACGCCTTTCCAGGCTGATCGAAACTCGGGCAAGCAAGACCGGCGATAGATTTGGAATTGGGGCCCGTGGATGTGCATCGGGTGTGTGACGGCCAAGCTGCCGGTCTCATTGACGAATTCCCAGCATTCCAATGTGCGGTTCTCGACGATCTCGTTTCGCGCCACCTGCCCCTCTTGGTAGGAGTGCCCGTTGACGAACCAGCCGCCATCGAAGGAAAACGCGAACTTGCGCGGCCGGTCTGCGTTGATGCATTGACTGTAGTCATGCCTTTCGAAACTAGCCAAGGTCCTGGGCAGGGTCAGGGACTCGATTTCGTTCCTGTCTATCCGAACCTTCATGACATCGATCGCGCTGCCGTTGTGGGGACCCTGTCCCCCACCGAATCCGACCGCGGTGCCCGGGAACTCCAAGCTCTTAAGGGTTAGCGTCGTGCCCACCGGAAGATTCCTGAAATCGGCCCAGAGCTCGACGCGCTGCCCGGGACCGAGCATGACATATGGCTTTTGGTATGGTTTGTCGAGCAGGCCTCCGTCGGTTCCGATCACGTGAAGCGGAAGGCCGTTGCTCCAGACGAGCTTGTAAAGGCGCGCATTCGAGCCGTTGATCAGTCGGAGTCGGTAGACGCGCGTTGCCGCAGATAGCTCGAAATCAGGCTTTCCATTCACCAGCACGCGGTCTCCTATGGTTCCGATGAACGGGTTGACGCCATACAGGAACTGGTTGTTATCGTCGAATCGCTTGTCTTGAATGATGAGCGGAAAATCGAATTCGCCCCGAGGCAAAGGCAGGGATTGCTCTTCACTGTCGCTGACGATCAGGGATCCTGCCATGCCGAAGTAAACCTGGAAGCCGGTGAAGTTATTAGGGTGTGGGTGGTACCAATACGTTCCGGCCCGATTGCCGATCGGGAAATTGTAGTTGTAGACGCCGCCCTGGTCGACGTCGTGATTCGGAAGGCCGTCGTTGTGCTCCGAAGTGTTGACCCCGTGCCAGTGGATGATGCTCGGATCGTACAGGTTGTTGGTCATCAAGCAGCGCAACGTGTCGCCCTTGGTCAAGCGAAGCGTTGGCGCGAGAAAGGAACCCGGTATCGGCTGGATCTTATTCGGATCTCCCTCCAGATGCCGTACGACCATCCGTTGGACGAATGTCTCCTGCCCAGGAAGGATGGGCCAGTAATCCCGCTCGTTGTCGATCGCGATCCCAAGCAGCGGTCCCCGTGTTCGCTGACCACCTTTCGCGGGAAGGATGCCGCCGAGGCCGCCTGCCATCACACCTGCCGCGCCTATGCTTGCGCGGCGCAAAAACTCTCGTCTATCCATATGTTGTTTCTTAGCCTTGCCGATCCTGCCGGCGGCCACCCCTGCCTGTATTCAGTGTCCCTAACGGACCGCAAAAGTATGACACGAGTCAGATGTTGCGTGCGATTCGTGGCCATTGGCCCCAATCCAGACCCTACTGGTAACATTCTGCAATGCGGAGTTTATACCTGCTCGTCTTGCTCGCCGTCGCTGGTTGCGGAGGGGGCACGACATCGGACACCGGCGTTGGGTCCGGC
>JACDEQ010000393.1 GCA_013816225.1 Armatimonadota bacterium
GCCACCCTTCATCCTCGACCTGGCCGGTCTCGATGGCGGTTCGGAGCTCATACTCCGGCTTGCCGGCGGCTAAGTCCTTCTCCGGGTAGAAAATGGAGAAATGCTTTCCAATGATTTCTTCGGGCGCGTAGCCTTTGAGCCTCTGAGCGCCGGCATTCCATGTAAGGATGTTGCCTTTGGTATCCAAGGCAAAGATCGCGTAATCGAGTACGCGATCCACAAGAAGCCTGTGAAGGTCGCCGGTCTCGCCGCCGACGCTCCCGGGGTTAGCCACGCCTGTCATCAACGTTGACACGCGCAAGAAGCTAACCGCGGTGTCAGAGTTGTCGAGCTACGCCCTTTTCAAACCGCCGAGCTGCTTCAGCTTGCCGAGAGCCATGGGTCGCTCGCCATCCAGTCTTCTCGCGGCGCAAACAGAAACACCACTCCGCCGTTTGCGAGCTTCGGAAGAATTCTCGATGCGCGGCCGGGCTCCATTGCGGGACAGCCTTCGCTCCTGCCGGCCTTCGTCGCCGTGACGTAAGGAGCTCCGTGCGCAACAACACCACGCGCACGAGCATTGTCGTTGAATCCGGTCGAGAGTCCTGTCAGTCGAAGGCCAATCGATCCGTACGAACGACCTCCCGTTTTTCCGCTGAACCCGTACGTGCCTTCGGCGAGGTAGAGGCCGAGTGACGTGGCGGCGCTCCCGGTCCGATTGGAGAACACTGTGGGGACGCCGTTTTTGTCAGACGACGATCCGCGGCCCTGGGCGACCATGAACGGGCCCTCGACGATACGGTTTGCGACCATATCGAACAGGTAGCCCCGCGCGGTGGTGCTGGGCAGACCATAGTCGACGAAATAGAGGTATGGCTTTTTCACGTCTGCCGGATGCGCGGTCTTGAACGCGAAGTATCCGTGAAACGCGTCTTCGAGCGCGCGGGGATGGCTGAGCGGCCGAACGAGGCTGGACAGCGCGTCGAGCGAGCTCTGAGTGGCGGTTGCGATCACGCTGGCCGGAGGAGAAGAGCTAAGGACGACGGGGGTCACTAATGTGATAGCAGCGTCCAGAACGGGTCCGTTCTGGTTATTCTCGGGCAGCATCGGGGCGCCAACGAAGCCCGCTGCAAGCGCTGCCATGAGAACATTTCTCATATAATAGGCTGGAATCATAGACAGAAGTTTATCAGCTTTCGGACCGAAGATAAAGTATTGACTTATATCGCTTTAATGTTCAAAAACTGCCATTTCTGGCGGTTTGAAAATGAGGCCTGAGGGTCGTCTGTTGGCTGCCTCGGAAGTACAACGTGGTTTCCAGGAACCAGCTATTCCCGGCGCTTTCTTATTGGCCCATTCTTGCAGCTCGTCGGAGTAAAGCAGAAGCCGACGAGCTGACCCGAGCTGCTGTTAAGCCTCGACTACGGCGGGAATGGCGGCCGCTGGCGCTTCTGCAGGTACCGCGGGTTTGGGCCTTTGCCAGGTAGATGTGTGGTTCCGCTGGTGCACCGGGCGGGCAGCGATGGCCATCATCTCTGCGTAGAACGCGATGATCCGGGTCTGGACGGACTTCTTCGTATCTCCAGCGGAGGCAGCGAAGGGAGCATAGCGAGTGCCCCGGTCCTTATCATCGAGGTGAAACCACCACCACGGCGGCATGCCTGCATGCCTTGGCGCTTCCACAGTACAGAAAAACGTGCGGCCCTCATGGACGAACTGGAAATCCTCAGTCACTTTGCCCCTTGAACGTATGATTGAATCTAGCGCATTGCACGGGGAGGGACCTTAAAATGCGTTTTGTAAAAGGATGTTTATTTTATGGTTCTCGCCCAGTGTGACCTTTTGCCGGATCACGCGTCAACCGAGTGTCTCCTACCCCGTCCAAATGAGATCTTCGTATCTGGCCATCGCTCTTTTCGCAGTTGCTGTATCGTGCAAAAACGACACGACCCAGCCGCAGGTTCTTCCGACCATTCGCCTCGTCGCGAACGTTACCGGCTCGAACACCTGTTCAGTCAATACGCTCGGTACTTCGTACGGGTCGATCGGCCAGATTCGCGGGGACGTTCCGACCAAGTTCGTGGGCACGCTGCCCAACAAAGGTTACCACGGCTTCACGTGCTGGGTTTCCACCGACGGTGGTGTGACCGCAAACGGCGACAACGGATTCATCAACGTCATCTTTTCCGGCAACACTTACGGCAAGCCGCTCGACGTTGGAACATACGCGCTGCGGTTCGAGATTCTTGATGACAGTCCGCCAATGACGGCGACGATTCGCTTTCACCCCGCGTCGATGAACAACGACGAGCTGCGTCCGCTCGACAACACGGTTGGAAACATCGTAGTGGACAGTACCGCGAGTGGCGTACGCAACGTTCATATCGATCTCGAGGCAGTTCGCTGGCGTTACGGCGGACTTTGAGCCCGAAGGTTACATACGAGAACGCCGGTCGAATTGACCGGCGTTTTTTTTGCGCGCGGAGCTACGAAGTCAGGAAGCTGACAACCGGCCTGCCCGCGAGAAAATCATCCGCGTCACGAACGT
>JACDEQ010000394.1 GCA_013816225.1 Armatimonadota bacterium
GGGATTTACAATCCAAACGCCGACGGCCAGCATCGCGTCTTTATTCTGAGCAGCCGCGGTCAAGTCGATTGGTTTCGCCCACTGAATGAGGCCGCCTTGGAAGTAGTTAGTCGTTTCCACTTTCAGCGCATTGCCTCCGGCGAGCGATACGTCCTTCACTTCAGAAATCTTGCCACCGCCCCAAGAAGAGAGCGTCACTCCGGTCTCAGCGATCAGCTGGCCCGAGTAAAGACTTTCGGTCTGAGTGGCAAAAGCGACTGCAAGCAACGCCGCAGCCGCGGATACAAAACCTTTCTTCATTTTATGTCCCTCAACAGTATGCGCTCGATGGATTCGGCAGCGCCGGTGTCATCTTTGACGTTTACAACCACGCCAGAGATTACACTAGGTCCACCTGCAACCTCAAACTTCTCCGGCATCAGGGTCGTGAATCGCCTGAGGATTATCTCGCGGTCCATCCCGATGACGGAGTCCTGCGGGCCGCACATGCCCACATCAGTAATGAACGCGGTCCCGCCGCCCAGGATACGCTCATCTGCGGTTTGAACGTGGGTGTGGGTTCCGATGACGGCGCTGACCCGGCCATCGACGTAGTAGCCGAAAGCCATCTTTTCCGAAGTCGCCTCGCAATGAAAATCGATCAGCTTGCAAGCTGCCGGTGCTTCGGAAATGAACTTATCGGCGCCCCGAAACGGGTCGTCATATTCAGCCATGAAGACCCTGCCGCAAAAGTTAGCGACCGACAACTTCATGCCGTTCTTCTCGAGCGTCATTGTTCCGCGCCCCGCGGTGCCCGGCGGGAAATTTGCCGGACGGATGATGTTCTTGTTGCTGTTTAGATACTCCGGAATGTCGCGTTTTTGGAACGCGTGATTGCCGAGTGTTATTCCGTCGACGCCGGTAGCGAATAGGCGGTCGGCGATGTCGGGAGTTATTCCTAAGCCTGCTGCCGCATTCTCGCCATTAGCGAGGACGAAATCGGGGTTATATTGTTCGATAAGAATCGGGAGCGTGGCTTCGACAGCCTGACGGCCGGTCTTGCCGACGATATCCCCCAGGAAAAGAATTCGCATGCGAGGCCGTTAGCGTACCCGCCGGGTTATTGGTTGACGACTTCTTCAACCGCATCTTCGTCGAAGCCGGCTGCGCGAAGCCGAGTGCCGAGCCTTAACTTGTCGCCTTTGAACTTTTTGGCCCAAAGGACAGCGATTGCTGCTTCGGTCGGAAGAGTATCCAGTGCGGTCTCGATTGCTTCGGGCGGCGCCCCGCGAGCCTCCAGGACCGCCGAAATGCGTGCCCGCGGCCAGAGCTTCCTGCGCGCCAACCGGGCGGCTTCATTTCGAGTCAGTCGAACATCGTCGATTATCCGTTTTTGTCGAAGGTATTCAAGCGCCTGCTCGATGGCTTCGTCTTCACAACCCGCATCGATGCAGGTGGCTCGAACTTCTTCTTGGAAACGGTCACGGCCGCGAAGATTTTTCAGCGCGGCCGCAAGCGCCATTTGTGATGCCGGCGTCATGGCCGACGTTTTGCTCACAAGTTCGTAAGGCGACAGCTTTGCAGCGCTCCGCAGTCGCACTTGGTTCGGTTACCCCTCTTCTTCTTCGCTGCCGTCGAGTTCGATGGCTGCCACCGGAGAGGCAAAATTAGCCGCTTTCTTAGAATCCATTTCCTCGCGAACCTTCGCGTCTATCTCTGCAAGGAGCTGCGGATTGTCATTGAGGAACTGCCGAGCGTTGTCGCGTCCCTGGCCAAGCCTTAGCTCGCCGTAGCTGTAGTAGGTCCCGCTCTTGCCAACGATGTTCATCTTGTTAGCGACGTCGAGCAAATCGCCGGCCTTGCTGATTCCGTGGCCGAACAAGATGTCGAATTCGGTCGCTTTGAAAGGCGGAGCAACCTTGTTCTTGACGACTTTGACTTTCGTCCGCACACCGATTGGCTCGGTTCCGTCCTTTATGGTCTCGGCGCGCCGAACTTCAAGCCGCACCGAAGCCCAGAATTTCAAAGACCGACCACCCGGCGTGACTTCGGGGTTGCCGTAGAGAACGCCGATTTTCTCGCGGAGCTGGTTGATGAATATCACGGCGGTTTTCGTCTTGCTGACGTGCCCACCGAGCTTTCGCAAAGCCTGCGACATCATCCGGGCCTGTATGCCCACGAATGAATCCCCCATTTCGCCTTCGATTTCGGCCTTCGGCACCAAAGCCGCGACCGAATCCAAAACGACCACGTCGACGGCCCCGGAGCGGATGACCGCATCCATGATTTCGAGGGCCTCTTCGCCGGTGGCGGGCTGGGAGATGTATAGTTTGTCTACATCTACGCCCAGTGCGCGGGCGTATTCCACGTCCAGCGCGTGCTCGGCATCGACGTAGAGGGCCAGCCCACCACGTTTCTGAGCTTCAGCAACCACATGGAGGGCGAGCGTGGTCTTGCCGGAGCTCTCGGTTCCGTAAATTTCGGTCATTCGGGCGCGAGGTATTCCACCGACTCCCAGCGCCAAATCGAGGCTGATTGAA
>JACDEQ010000395.1 GCA_013816225.1 Armatimonadota bacterium
GAATTAAGCAAACGGACGTGATGCCACTTCTGGCAGCGGTAACGATAAGACTTTCGCCTTCAAGTCTCAATCGCGGAACGCCCAGCCACTCCGGCGACGGGGATGTAGCTAAAACGCTTGGCACCGGCAGTAGGATGCGACGTGCTTGGGCCGATCCGGCGAAACGACTCGAATCCTAACGGCAGGGTGCGGCATTTTCAGTTGACGCCCTCGTAACGGCGCGGTGCAATGGAGCGCTACTGATTCGACCTCGTGAGAAGGTTTCAACGATGTTCCGGCGTTCCTTCCGTGTTTGTCTCGCCATCTTGCCAATCGTCGGCGCCGGATGTTCACGGATTGTGCCGGTTGATAAACTCCAGGGCGTCTGGCAGGTCGCCGAATTGCATATCAATGGCAAGCCAGAATCAACCGATGATGGCGGGGCGGGAACCTATACCTTCACGGGCAACAAACTGATCACCGCTGCTCCTGGCGATGGCCCGGACGAGATGACTTATTCGCTCGACACCGCCTCGACGCCGACGGCTATGGACCTGAAGTTTCCGAGGGCGATGACCTTCCCTGATGAAGCGGGCGGCAAGCGGCAGGTCGAACGGTTGCTCGCGATCTACAAACTCGACGGCGATAAACTGACGATCGCGTACATGCCGGGCACAGCGCGACAGAAACGGCCGACCCATTTTGAGTTCGAGGAAGGAACCGAACTGAGCGTTGTCGTCCTCAAACGAGGCAAGAGCTAGAAAGAAATCCAACCCAAAACCCGCCCTTTCAAACGCCCTCTCGCGTTTCTTGCTGGCGGGTTTCGATATGATCGAGCCGACTGCCGCGCTGAATGGCTCCGTTGCCAAAAGCACCCCGAATTGCGTCGATGGTTGAATCCAGAGCCTTATCGCGAACTCGTGCTACCTCGCCGAACAATAGCCCTTGCACCGCTTCGTCACGAGTAAGACGGATGGCTCCAATCCCGAGCAGTCTCACCGGCAGAATGTCGGGCGTCAACGCCTTGTTCAGCAAGCTCAGGGCAGCGTTCCAGATGACCTCGGTTGTGTTAGTGGCCTCAGGTAGCGACCGTGAAGCGGTCCGAGTCTCGAACGACGACGAACGGACTTTCAATTCAATGGTTCGGCCACGCAACCCCTCGTGACGCATTCGGCTGGCCAGTTCGTCCACGAGGTTGAGTAGACAGCCACGCAAAACATCGGGGTCGCCGATGTCGTGCGTGAACGTAGTCTCGGTGCTGATGGACTTCGCGTCGCGATCGGGGACGACTTTTCGGTCATCCAGTCCATTGGCGAGCCTCCAAATCGAATGGCCCATCTCACCCAAACGATCCGTCAAGGACTTTGGCGACAGGGCTGCCAGTTGACCGATCGTGCGAATCCCGAGGGCGTGCAAGCGTTGTTCGCCTTTGGCGCCGACGCCCCAAATCCGACTGACCGGTAACGGGGAAAGAAACTCGGTGACTTTCTCAGGAGGAAGAACGACGAAGCCGTCCGGCTTGCCGTAATCGCTGGCCAGTTTGGCGAGGAACTTGTTCGGCGCCACGCCCACCGATGCGATCAACCCAGTCTCATCTTTCACGCAAGCTTTGATTTGTCTCCCGATCTCTGGCGCCGGGCCGAATAGGCCTTCGCAGCCTCGAACGTCCAGAAATGCCTCATCCAAGCTCAGCGGCTCAACCAATGGCGTGAACGACAAGAAGATCTCACGGAGTTGTCGGCTGATTTGAGCGTAGTGCTGCATTCGCACCGAAAGAAAGACCCCTTGCGGGCAGAGGCGTTTTGCTTGGGTCGTGGGCATGGCGCTGTGGACGCCGAACTTGCGGGCCTCGTAGGACGCGGCACTTACCACTCCCCTGCCCTTCACGCCGCCGACGATGACCGGCTTACCTCGCAGTAACGGATTGTCGCGTTGCTCGACGGACGCGTAGAAGGCATCCATATCGACGTGCAGAATCGTCATCGGATGCTGCCCATGAGCCGTGCGAATAACCTCGGCGAGGATAGTGTACTCGACGATGACTTGATCGTGGGGCTATCGGGAATCCGCCCTCGCCCTCGATCCATACCGATTCGTTCGAAGCGTCAACGCCATCTCTCAGCCTAAGTTGGGCTCGGCGACTGGAGGCGCATGCATGCGAGGCCAGTGTCGGAAGCCAGCATCGAAGGTGCGGATGGAATGCTTGCCGATCCAGGAATCCGTGAGATCATCACGCTTGGTAATCGAATTTGGTAGACTACCAAAATCTTTTGCGACTACATGCAATTACACGCGATTCTTCGCAATCGCTTGCCAATGTATTTACCCAGCGTTACAATTCAAAAAGACTGGTTTTCGTGGGTTTTTCGGCGTGTGACTTCACACTGTCAATGGTGGTTCGGGACCAAGAGGTCGTAGGTTCAAATCCTATCACCCCGACTTCATGCGACCCGTTGACAGGACTTGTCAGCGGGTCGTTTGCGTTTACAGGGCATGACGTTGCGTCAAATCGGTTCGAGTGTGTCTGGTCACCAGTATCC
>JACDEQ010000396.1 GCA_013816225.1 Armatimonadota bacterium
TATGTCGCCTGCGCATATCGGCTGTTGCTCGACGGCACGTTCCCGGCGTTCGGAACGCACGACGGCAAGATCATCGATAAGCTGATCGCCTACGCGAAACAGCATGCGATCGGGCAGGAGCGGTACGAGTTCCAGTTCCTCTACGGCATCCGGCGCGCTCTGCAGGATCGGCTTAGAAGGGAAGGATACGGCGTGCGCATCTACGTGCCGTACGGCAGCAGCTGGTACCCCTATTTCACGCGAAGGCTGGCGGAGCGTCCCGCCAACCTTCTGTTCTTCCTGAGGAGCATGTTCTCCAAGTGATTACCGGGTGATTGTCCAGCTGGCCAAATCGATGCGGGCCTTCCAGGGATACACGAACACCGCTCCCGTTGCCCTGTAAGAGACCCGCGCCCGTATGTTCCGCGTCCCGGCCTCCACGAACCTCGAAACGTTCGTGGTGACGTTGATGACGACCGTGCTGTCCGAGGTAGTCGCCGTTCGCGTGTCGAGGACCTCGTACGCAGCGGTCTGAAAGTTGTAAAGCGAGATCTTCTGCTCGATGTTCGAGGTGCTTGCGTGAGATTCCAGCATAAAACTCATCGAGGAGGGAGCCGAGAAGGGCGACGTGGCGTTCAGGATGATCTGTATCGGAGGCTCGGCGTTTGTGAAAACCGGTCCCGGCCTCATTTCGAGCCGATTGTCGTCGCTCACAGACAAAGACGCCAAATTGCCGGTGAGGACGGAGCCGCGAAACATCGTGAACGACCCAGGCACGATTGTTTCGACCTTCGGGCGTATCCGGAACACCTTGCCAAGTGAATAGCTTACGACATACATATAGCCGTCGGGGCCGATCTGGCCATCCGTTGTGCCTCCCCAGCCGGTGCCGATGGTGATCGAGTCGACCTCCGCCGGGTTATCGGCTACCTGGTCCGAAAGGCCGCCACTTAAGACGAAGCCGTCCCTGGCCACGTTTAGGTCGAGCTTCATGAGCCTACCGAGGTTCGTGCTGAGGATGAGTGCGTCGCCGCGCTCGTTCGGGTGGTACTTGTCGCTGTTGAAGAACTCGATTCCCGTGATGCCGATCGGCGTAAGGTAGCTGAACTCCGGATCGCGATAGAACGCTCCCGGCAAGTAGATCAAATCGTCTTCGTCGTACGAGGTATGGTTGTTTTGGACGTAGGTCGCGTTGCGGTCGTCGGGTCCCATAATCAGACGCCAGCCCGAGTTCATTCCGGCCTCGCCGATGTTGATTTCGTCATAAACCTCCGGGCCGTTCTCGGTGTACCACATTCGTCCGGTCTGAGAATCCCACGTCATTCCGTAGCCGTTGCGAAAGCCATACAGGAACATCCTCTTCACGCTCGCATCGGGGTGCGCAGCGAAGGGGTTGTCGGCCGGAACGGTGCCGTCGAGATTGATGCGATAGATGCATGCCGCGGCGCCGATGATGTTCGGGTTGTTGTTCATCTCGAAGCAGCCGTAGCGGGCCATATCGCCTCGTTGAATGTAGAGTTTTTCGTCTGGCCCGATCTTGATGTATCCGCCGTGGTGATAGCCTGGGTTCTCCCAATCCGGATGAGGCCCGAGGATCATCACCGTCGATACAAATGACAAGGCGACACCGTTCCAAAGAAACTTTTCCACCCGATCGTCGAGCCAGGCACCGCCGTCTGTCGCTGCCCGCGAATAGAAGAGATACGCGAACCCGTTGCGATCGAACCCGGGGTCCAGGACAACGCCGAGAAGGCCTTGTTCGGCGTCGTTGGTTACAGCCAAGTCGATAGCATCGCCCACCGCAATGCCGTTAGTGACGACCCTCAGTTTGCCTGTGTTCTTCTCACAAACGAATTGCGTGTTCATGCTGGGGAAGGCTATGGACACGGGTTGCGCCAAATTGCTTGCAACCGTATCGAAAAAATAGTCTTGAAGGAAGAGGTTTTGCGCGCTGCAAAGCGAGGCCGTCCCCAGCGCTGCGCAGATCGCAAGCTTAATCTTCATTGCTGTTCTCCTTTATCGAGTAATCGTCCAGGCAGTAAGGTCGACCCTTGCAAGCCAAGGGAAGACAAATACTGTACCGGTTGTCTTAAAATTGATGCGCGCCTTGATCGCTCCGTTCGGTGCGACGAAGCGTCCAGCGTTGGAGGACACGTCGACCGTGGCGACGCTATCCTGGCCAGTGAGCTGCACGGTGCTTAGAATCTCATAGCCTTGAGTATCGTCGTTGAATAGCGATATGGTTTGAGCCACGCTCCCGGCAGAAGCATGGGATTCGACTTTGAAGCGCAGATGTGATGGGTTTAGGAAAGGGGAGCGGCCGTCCAGAATGAGTTGAATCGGCGCCTCGGCTGTTGTAAAGATCGGTCCGGGCCGCATAACGAGCCGCGAGTCGTCGCTAGTTGTTAGGTCCGCCAAACCTCCCGAGACAACCGATCCGCGGAACATGGAAAAGCTCGTCGGAGTGATCATCTCCACCTTGGGCCGAATTCGGAACACCTTGCCGCTGCTGAGGCTGGAAACGTAGACAT
>JACDEQ010000103.1 GCA_013816225.1 Armatimonadota bacterium
CCGTCTTTCCGATAACCGAAGCAGTCGCCGAGGAGTTTCAGAAGTTGAATCCGAGCGTCAAGGTCACGGTCGGAATTTCCGGAACAGGTGGAGGTTTCAAGAAATTCGCAATCGGTGAGACCGACATCCAGAATGCATCCCGCCCGATCAAGGATTCCGAAGCGGAGGCGGCTGCCGCAGGCGGAATCGAGTTCGTCGAAATTCCAGTCGCCTTCGATGGCCTTTCGATAGTCGTGAACCCGCAAAACACTTGGGCGTCCTCACTCACGGTTGCGGAGCTGAAGAAGATTTGGGAACCGGGTAGCAAAATCAACAACTGGAGCCAGGTTCGTCCGGGTTTTCCTAACAAACCGATCAAGCTGTACGGAGCCGGCACAGACTCAGGCACTTTCGACTACTTCACCGAAGCCATATGCGGCAAAGAAGGTGCGAGCAGACCGGACTACCAGGCCAGCGAAGACGATAACACGCTGGTGACGGGCGTCGCGGGCGATCCGAGCGCTCTCGGATACTTCGGTTTCGCCTACTACTCCGAGAACAAGGACAAGCTCAAGCTCGTCGGAATCGACAACGGCAATGGCCCGGTTCTTCCGAACGAGGCGACGATCAACGACGGCACTTATGCGCCTCTCGCCCGGCCACTCTTCCTCTATGTAGCGATGAAGTCGGCAGAGCGGCCCGAGGTGAAGGCGTTCGTCGAGTTCTATCTCAGTGCAACCGGTCGGCAGCTCGTCGCTGAAGTGGGCTATGTGCCGCTTCCGGATGCGGCCTACGAACTAGCGCTCAAGCGCTTCCATGAAGGAAAGACGGGTTCGCTGTTTTCAGGAGGTTCCCAGATCGGCGTCAAGATCGAAGACCTGCTCAAGAGGTAGTACACGAGATTGTCACCGCCTGACTCTCACTTAGCAACCGAACCGGATGTCAGCCTGGTAAGCCGGCCGCGTAACCTGCGGTCGGCTGCGGAAGCTATCAAGGGTTGGCTCTGTTTTGCGTGTGCCGCCATCTCGGTCGTTACGACCGTCGGGATCGTGTACGTGCTCGCGAGCGAGAGCGTGGCTTTCTTCCAGAGAGTCTCGATCGTCGAGTTCCTGACGGGCACCCGATGGGCGCCACTCTTCGAACCGAGCAGCTTCGGGATTCTGCCCCTACTTTGCGGCACGTTTCTCGTGGCTTCTGGAGCCGCCCTTTTCTCCCTACCACTCGGCTTGCTCGCCGCCGTGTACCTTAGCGAATACGCCTCGCCCAGAGTGAGGAAAACGCTCAAACCCACACTCGAAGTCCTCGCTGGAGTCCCGACAGTCGTTTATGGATACTTCGGCCTCACTTTCGTAACCCCACTCTTGCGGGAGGTGTTTCCGAGTGTGCAGGTGTTCAATGCCGCTGCGGGCGCCATTGTGGTGGGAATCATGGTGCTGCCTCTTGTATCGTCGTTGTGCGAAGACGCTCTTTCGGCTGTGCCTAAGTCTCTCCGCGATGCGGCCTACGGGCTGGGTTCGACTAAATTCGAAGTGTCGACGAAGATCGTGATCCCGGCCGCCCTCTCCGGAATCATGGCTTCCTTCATCCTGGCCATTTCTCGGGCTGTCGGAGAAACGATGGCTGTGACGCTGGCTGCCGGCATGACGCCGAAGCTTACCCTCAACCCGGCCGAAAGTATCCAAACCATGACGTCCTACATCGTCCAGGTGAGCCAGGGCGACACCCCAGCTGGAACCACCATCTACAAAACCATCTTCGCCGTCGGTATGACGTTGTTTCTCATCACCCTCGTTATGAATCTCATCGCCAGAAAACTCGTGGCGAGGTTTAGGAGCGGGTACCAGTGAGCGCCTCTTCCGGCTTCTCAGCGACGCGTTCCCGAAGCGCTCGCGGGTTCAAGGACAAGGCGTTCGGTTACCTTTGCTTCGGGGCGGCTCTTCTGGGCGTCCTCCTTTTGGCGATTCTGCTCTTTGGAGTCGCGCGCGACGGCTTAGGCCGGCTCTCCTGGGACTTCATTACTTCCTTTCCATCGAGGTTCCCCGGTCAGGCTGGAATTAAGGCGGCACTATTCGGCTCGATATGGATCATCGGGCTCACTGCGGTGATCTCGATCCCGATCGGTGTCGCGGCGGCCATCTACCTCGAGGAACTTGCGCGTCCCAGCCGCTTTAACCGACTCATCCAGCTCAATATCGCCAACTTGGCAGGTGTGCCCTCTATCGTTTACGGGCTCTTGGGATTGGCCCTCTTCGTAAGGGCATTCGCCTTGGAAAGGAGCGTTCTGGCGGGGGCGTTGACACTCAGCCTTCTCATCTTGCCGATGATCATCATCGTCACACAGGAGGCGCTTCGGGCCGTACCGAAGTCCTTACGTGACGGATCCCTTGCACTCGGCGCGAGCCGATGGCAGACGGTGGCAAGGCAAGTCCTTCCGTCGGCTGCGCCCGGCATCATTACTGGCGTAATCTTGTCGATATCCCGGGCGATGGGAGAGACGGCTCCGCTCATCACGATCGGTGCGCTGACTTACATGGCTTTCGTCCCGTCCGGAGTTACAGATTCTTTCACCGCCCTTCCGATTCAGATTTTCAACTGGTCCTCGCGGCCGCAAGCCGAGTTCCACAGCGTGGCTTCGGCAGGCATCATAGTTCTTCTGGTGGTGCTCCTTACGATGAACGGCGTGGCGATCTTTATTCGAAACCGTTTGAGGAACCAAGCGAGTTAACCGACCCAATTCAAGTGAAGACCGTCCAATGAGTACCCCCCCTCAGAGCGAAAACGATAATATTGGCGGCTTCGGCGCATTCGCACAAGCGGATGAGCCCTCCGGCGGACGGAAGGGCATCGACTTGCGAAAGGTATTCGCAATCGAAAGCGAAGCTGAAGGCGTGCCGACCCAAGCCGCAAACGAAGGTAAAGGCCGCACGATGCTGGCTGCGCGCGATCTTGGCTTCTATTACGGCACGACGCGGGCCCTGACGGGCGTGTCCATCGAAATTCCCGAAAAGAGAATAACCGCTTTGATCGGGCCTTCCGGCTGCGGGAAGAGCACGTTTCTTAGGGTGTTCAATCGCATGAACGACGAAATCGATGGTACGCGCACGGAAGGACAGGTATTCGTGGAAGGGTGCGATATTCACTCCCCGGAAGTCGACGTATGCGAACTCCGAAAGAAAGTTGGGATGGTCTTCCAGCGGGCCAATCCGTTCCCCAAGTCGATCTTCGAGAACGTGGTTTATGGCGCAAGAATTCACGGCGAAAAATCTCGTGCGCGGCTAGCACAAATCGCCGAAGAGAGCCTCCGGCATGCTGTGCTTTGGGACGAGGTCAAAGACTCGCTCCATAAATCCGCTTTCGAATTGTCGGGCGGCCAGCAGCAGCGGCTTTGCATCGCGCGGGTTTTGGCCGTTCAACCCCACATTCTGCTTATGGACGAGCCCACGTCGGCCCTCGATCCCAACGCAACATTTCGAATCGAGGACTTGATGAACGAATTACGAAAGGATTACACCGTTGTTGTCGTAACACACAACATGCAGCAGGCGGCTCGTGTCTCGGACATGACCGGGTTTTTCTTAAACGGAGAATTAATAGAATTCGGCGAAGCGGGCAAGATATTTACGAAGCCGGACGATGTGCGCACCGAGGATTATATAAGCGGGCGGTTTGGATAGTTTGAGATCTCAAAGTATGAAAATCCTTGTTGTCGACGATGAAGCGCCGATTGTTCAGGCAATAACCTACAATCTACGTAAGGAAGGATATGAGCCTCTTGCGGCGTCCAACGCAGAAGAGTGCATGAGCCTGTTCAAAACTCAGAATCCCCAATTAATTATTCTGGACGTGATGCTGCCATCCATGAGCGGATTCGAGATATGCAGGCGACTTCGCGCGGACAGCGACGTTCCGATTATTATGCTTACGGCCCGGTCCGACGAGACGGACAGAGTTGTCGGACTCGAGCTGGGTGCCGACGATTACGTTACCAAGCCGTTCAGCATGCGGGAGCTCATGGCCAGAGTGCGAGCCATTTTGAGGAGGCCTCCCACTGCCGGAAATGGCGCGGCGACAAGCAAGCTGGAAGTCTCCGGTATTGTCATCGATAAGATCCGACACGAAGTCAAAGTAAACGGCAAGGAAGTCGAGCTCACTCCGAGGGAGTTCTCATTACTCGAAATACTGGCGACTTACCCCGATCAGGTGTTCCAGCGTCAGGCGCTACTCGATCGAGCTTGGGGCTCAGACGCCTATGTGGAGGAGAGAACCGTGGATGTCCACATGCGCTGGCTGCGTGAGAAAATCGAAGCCGACCCGTCGCGGCCCAGGCTTCTGCTTACCGTGCGCGGAATAGGTTACAAATTGAGCAGCGCGCCAAAAGCGTGAGTTGATCGAAATGGAGTTGCTGCTATTTATCGTTGCTATAGGGGCTCTTTTGTGCGTCTTTGGCTTGCTAAGGCAGATTAATCGACTAAAGCAAGATTATGAAGCGCGATCGCAAACCATGAGTAAGAGACTATCAGAAGCGGAAGGTGCCGGCAACGCGGATCGCCGTGCTTTTAACGCGCTCATGGAGGCTTGTGGAACCGCGGTGCTGGCAATCGACAAGAACGGCGTGATCGCCATGGCGAACAGCAACGCAGCCAAGTTCAACGAGACCTCGGCATCAGAACTCGTGGGCAAGCCGCTCATCCGAGTAACCCTTTCCGCAGACATCGAGCAGTTGGTTCGCTCCGCCATCGAGGGCGGGGAAATGCGTTCGCGCACCGTCCGTTTCCGAGGACCCGAAGGTCGGTTCCTGCGCGTGACCGCGAGGCCGCTCACGAACGATGGGGTTCACGAAGGCACGCTTATCGTCGCGCAGGACGTGACGACGCTTCGACGTCTCCAGATCGTTAGGCAGGACTTCGTCGCCAATGTTTCGCATGAACTGAGGACGCCGCTCGCGTCGATCAGGGCTATGGCCGAGACACTTCAAGATGGACGCGGGATGGAAGAGCGAATTTCGCGGAGCTTTCTTGAGACCATTATCAGCGAGGTCGACCGGCTGACGCGAATCGCCAACGACCTACTGACTCTTTCCGAGGCCGAATCGCGGCCCTCGGCGAAAGCCGGATTCGACTTTTCAAAGCTGACCGAATCGGTTATCACTCGGTTTCAGGGCCCTGCGAAGCGGGCAGGCATAACCATACGCGCAAACATCGAGCCGGAAATAACGGTGATTGCGGCCCAAGATCAAATGGAGCAAGTTCTGGTTAACTTGATCGACAACGCGATTAAGTATAATTCGATCGACGGTTCGGTCGATGTAGGATTGCGCGGATCGCCCGGTTCGATTCACCTAACGGTCTCCGACACGGGCGTCGGCATCGCTCAGGAGCACCTTCCGAGGATATTCGAACGTTTCTATAGAGTGGACCGTGCTCGCTCACGCCAATCGGGTGGCACCGGTTTGGGCCTTTCAATCGTCAAACACATTGTGGAGGCCCACGATGGCAGCATTACGGCAAACAGTGATTTCAATCGGGGATCGACCTTTAAAATCGACTTGCCAACGGGATCGGCCGATATAAAGGAAAGAGTTGATGCAGCTAACCAGAACACAGTTTGAAGAAGAGCTAGAGGGGTTGCGAAACCAACTTCTCGAAATGGGTAGCCACGCCGGCCAGATGATAGAGATGGCCATGCAAGCCCTCGCTCGGCGCGATGTGTCGCTGGCTGAGTCTGTCATTGCCGCCGATGATCAGATCGACAATCTCGACGTGGAAATCGAGGCCGAATGTATCCGGTTGATTGCTCTGCAGCAGCCCCTGGCGCGGGACCTTCGTTTAATCGGCACCGCCCTCAAGGTCATCACGGATCTGGAAAGGATCGGCGACCATGCCGTCGATATCGCCAAGGTGGCGCGAAAGCTAGCAATTAGCGGCGAAGCCGAACTCGTGGACTTCGCGCCTATGGTGGGCGCCGTCAGGCGCATGCTCAGGGACGCTCTCGAGGCTTTCGTTAAGCACGATTTGTCTTTGACCGGTAAGGTGATCCAAACGGACGACGAAGTGGACGACCTATTCCACGTGATTCGTACTGAACTGCACGAAGCTATGAAGCGAGAGCCCAAACTAGTGGTGCAAGCATCGTATCTGCTCTTCGTGGCTCACTACTTGGAGCGCGTAGCCGACCATTTGGTGAATATCGCCGAACGGGTTCACTTCGTGGAAACCGGCGTGCAGCCGCAGCTCGCAAAGAGTCACCGAACCGTATCGTAACTGTTAGCTGCCGCCGATTTCGTACTCTACCCAGAGTCGCTCCTGCTCCGAAAGCCTTACGGAGTTCTTGAACGTGCCCCAATCGGTGGCGCTGATCGTGCTCGGCTCCGCCGAAGGGATTCCCTGATCGAGCTCGACTTGTGGCTCCGCGGCGGGCCGCGTGACCTTGCTTGAGAGGGGTTCGGGTGCCACGGATGGGCGGTTCGGAAAGTACGCTCGAGTGCCGAAGTGCGCGTTATCGCCGAAACGGTGTTCGGAATGAGAGTTTTGCGGCGCATACCTGAGGATCGCTTCCCGCAAGTCGTGTGGGGGCTGCTGATCGGCCTTTGTAGCTGGCTGCTGGCGAAGACTGCAGTAATGTAAAATTTGGCCCGAATGCCGTTCAGGGTTCTGCTTTACTACAAGTTCGTTCCGATCGAGGACCATGTCGATTTCGCCCGCGCACACCTGGACCTCTGCTTCTCGCTCGGTATGCGAGGGCGAATTCTCATTGCACCGGAAGGGATCAATGGGACTGCGTCAGGAACTGCCGACAATGCCGACCGGTATATGTGCGCTCTTCATTCCGACGTGCGTTTCGCCGACATGGAATTCAAGGTGGGCAGTGCCGAGGAGCACGCATTCAAGAAGCTCTTCGTTCGAGCACGTTCAGAAATCATTGGCCTGGGCATTCCGGTGGATATGTCTCGTACAGGGAGTTCACTCACCCCAAAAGAATTCAAGGAGGCGTTAAGTGATCCCGATGCCATTATTCTCGACGGCCGCAATGACTACGAACACGTGTTGGGGAGGTTTAGGAAGGCGCTCACATCCGACGTTGAGAACTTCCGAGATTTCCCGAAATGGATCGAAGAGAACTTATCGGTTTTCAAGAACAGGCGAATCGTTACTTATTGCACAGGTGGAATTAGATGCGAGAAGCTTAATGCTTACTTATTGGGTCGAGGTTTTTCGAATGTAAGCCAACTCGCCGGCGGTATCGTGAGCTATTCCAAGG
>JACDEQ010000104.1 GCA_013816225.1 Armatimonadota bacterium
GATCGGCACTGTGTCGAGTGGCGTCTTTTCGCCGATGCTGGATGCCGGGATCGCGTTCGCATTCCTGGGCAAGGAGCACGCGGCGCTAAACCAGCCTTGTGATGTGATGGTTAGGGACAAACCCCAGCCTGCAACCGTCGTTTCAAAGAGGTTCCTTAAAGGATGAAGTCGCTCGTAGCTCGATTGTTGTTGCTCGCCTTATTTCCGTTTCTGATAGCAGGGTGCGTCCCGGAGGCCCCTGCGCCCGAGGCGCCGGCAGCGGATATACCCGTTGGCTTCGTCAACCGGGTCTGGAAGGTCAAGGATTCTTCGGCCGTGGAGCCGGGGACCCTGTACGTCTTTTTGTCGGACGGCTCGCTTATCATCACCTCCCCGAAAGGCAAACCCGATCTGCGCACATGGAAGTACGACGGCGAGGTGTTCACAATAGTCGAGGAGTCCGTTCCCCACAAAGTGGACATCCTCGACATTTCGAGTGCGGAGTTCCGGATTCGGAGCAAAAATCCGGGCGAACCGGTGGAAATACTCTTGACTCCCGCCGAGACGCCCGCCCTCCCTGACACAAAGAAATAGAGGCTCTTGCCGTTCCGAGAGAATTCACTTTTCGCGACTCGAAAAGACAAGTCGCTAAAGTGAGAGGAGTGAACTTTCGTCCAGCCCCGCTCCAGCAAAATTCGTCTTAGTCTCCGGTTGCCCGGTGACTGCGGCTACTGTTTGCGTGGAGTACGGCCTTTCGGTCGTCTCGGTTCAGCAGAAACCTCTGTGAATATAGTATCAGATAAATGGCCCATATGCAAGGGCAAAAGGGCTTTTTTAGGTTCCTTAGCTACTATCAAGTGCCTTCGACAACATGTCCACAACTTATTCACGCTGCGACACTGAGTCAGCGTAGTCACCGTGTTGCTTCAAGTCCTTCGAACGATACGTACCAGCGGCCATCCTTGATCAGCGCGATGTCTCTCGTGTCGATCCAGCGCGGGCCATCCTTGATCTTGAGGGCTGCCAGCGGGATGACGACAAGCTCGCCATCCTGCGTGAAGCTGGCAGTTCCCAGGCGCTGGTTCGTCGTGAGCTCCAATCCTCGCGCTTGGCAGTATCCGACGAGATCGACAAGCCGTTCGCCCCTGGGGCCTGTCACCGAACCCACGGGCGTGCCATTTATGTTGATGTTCTGAGCCGATTGAGCCTGCAACCCCCGGCACCTGGCCAGCGTTCGTCGGGCGATCCCTTCGCAAATGATCTTGTCATCCTCGTGAGTTTGCTCCGAGGGGCGAGAGCGAACGTACGAAATCGACGACACCACCACGACGGTTCCGTCAACGACCTGAATGTCGCACCCCGAGCCGCTTCCTGAAACGGCGCGCGCATTGGTTCCAACCGGCAGAGAGCTGAATGCATTTCCTGAAGAGGGCGTTCGGAGATTTGGCATCATGCTGATCCAAAGTCCTTCCGCGCCGTCCCCCGTCGCCAATCTATAGGCTGATAAAGAGAGCCGGTTGCCGTTTTCGCGAGTGGCGCTCACGATGTGCAGAAAGTGGGTTGCCTCGTTCTCACCGTGCCTGCCCGCGTAGCGAAAGGCCGTGTCCGAAGTTGCCTCGTCCCGAGCTATTGCACCAACGGCGTCGTATAGCTCATCACCCATCGCAAGGAGTGTGAGGAATAGCGGTATCAAGAGTTTCATAGGGCCTCCATTCATGGCACCATATCCACGTAGCCCGTTAGGTTCACGATTCCCGTCACCAGCGCAACAGGTTCGCCAAAAACAGGGTAAGGCAAAAGTGCGTAGCACTTTGCAAGTCCCACGTAATAAGAATACTCGAACAGATACCAATATGTCCCCGGTGCATCGGTCTGCCAATATGCGGCATGGGCCCAATTGACTGGGTTCTGTTGGTAGACGGCACCAGACGTGTCGTAATAATGCGCTGTGGCGGCGTCGAACGCTGCAAAGGACGGATTCACTGCAACTTGGTGGTTGTTGAACAAGAAAAAGGAATAATCAGCCCAGTCGCTTGGATTCCCGCCGATTCCGCAGACGAGATGAGTTCGAAAACCAGGATAATCAATTGCGTACGGCCAGCCGCTGAAGAGCTTAAGTGCACTCGATTCTATGCCAAGGGCCCGCCAAACAATAGCTAAGTAACTGTGAGACATCCTGGCAATCCACTTTGACCGGGAAAGAACTTTGCCTGTCATAAAAGAAGGCCTTCAGGCGGTACTTTTGGTTAAAGACCAGTGCCGAAGTGGGCGGCAATTGAACCACATAGTGATACACTGCGGCGTCGTACTCAAAGTATCCATTGAACAATCCGAATGTCGTGGTCACGCGACAATTCATCTGGCCCGTCTGCCCAAGCGCCCAAGCGCAAGCGTCGTCCAAGACGTTCGTCCAAACGGGATTCTGAATGCCAATCGGAGAAGCCTCAGTCAAATAGACCGTTTGGCCGAGCGAGCCGGAGAGGCCGGTGGCGCCGATTAGGGTGAATGGTATCGTTAGCGATCCTTTGGCAACGTAATTGGGCAGGCCCGTGATCGTCAGCGTGCTTTCAGCTTCACCCCCCGCCGGAAAGTTCAGCACGGTGGGAGACGCGCTAACTCCAAGGTTGTTGCTGCCGAGGGCAGTTGTATACGTTCCCGACGAAACTGTCAGCGTTGCGCTGTGCGCGCCCATCGGATTCTGGAATCGGACCCGCACTTGGCGGGAGCCGCCCCTTGGCCAAACGACCGCCGGAGCGCCGGGCTGATTAACAGTAAACTCTATCGCCGGATAAGCGGCGGGATGTATCGCGGCGTCCGTCAATGGCGCAGATTGAAGATAGTCCGTGAGGACGACCACGTACGGCGGAGTTTGCCCACCCATCATTACGGCGCACGCCAGGAAGCTGACGACACAGGCTGAAATTCGAGGGGCAATCGCGCTCATTCCAGTTCACCCACAATCACTATACGCGAAATCTGATACTTACGCAAGATCAAATGCGCACATTCGATCCGATTTCGTTTCCCCATCGATCTGAGATTGTAGAGCAATCGTTAAACTCGAGGCATAGAGAATGGAGTGATGAAACTGCTGGGTGACCGGCGACCTGCTTGTGGCAGCACTACTTCAATCGCTCGGCGGCGTCGGTCTTTTCCCACGGGAAGTCCGGGTTGCCGAAGTGGCCGTTCTTGGCCGTCGGCTTGTAGCGCATGCCGGGTGCGCGCAAGCCCAGGTGCTCGGCAATGCCGCGCGGGCTAAACGGGAACTCTGCCTTGACCCGGCACTCGATCTCTTCTTCGGAGATCGTCTCGGTTCCGAAAGTGTCGACGACAACCTGAACCGGTTCCGCGACGCCGATCGCGTAGGCGAGGCTCACCTGCGCCCGCTTTGCGAGCCCCGCGGCGACGATGCACTTCGCCACGTGGCGCGCCATGTAGGCTGCGCTGCGGTCGACCTTTGTTGGGTCTTTGCCGCTGAACGCGCCACCCCCATGCGGGCAAAAGCCACCATAGGTATCCACGATGATCTTCCGGCCCGTGAGGCCGCTATCGGCTTCGGGCCCACCGAGGGTGAACTTCCCGGTCGGGTTGATATGGTATTTTATGTCCGGCGCGACGTCCACGACGTCGAGATACTTCTCCAGAACCGGCTGGATAATGTGTTCCTGAACCCGCTCTCTAACTTCGTCGTGGCTCAGGTGCTCGTCGTGCTGGCACGAGCAGACGACCGTTTCGATCACCTTCGGCCGGCCGTTCTCGTATCCGACGGTCACCTGGGCCTTGGCATCCGGCCTCAGGCCCAAAGAGTTCTTCGTGCGCTTGATATCGGCTTGGTGACGCATCATTGCGTGAGCCATGGCGAGCGGCATCGGCATCATTTCCGGCGTTTCGTCGGTGGCGTATCCGAACATCATGCCCTGGTCGCCGGCGCCGCCGGTGTCTACTCCCTGAGCGATATCGGGCGACTGCTTGTTCAGGGCCACCAGCACTCCGCAAGTACGCCCGTCCATGCCGTAATAGATGTCGTTGTAGCCGACTTCCAAAATCGTGTCGCGCACCACGTCGCCTATCTCGACGTAGACCTCGGTCTTAACCTCGCCAGTGATGACGGCAAATCCCTTCCCCAACAGAGTCTCTACGGCCGCGCGGCTGGAAGGATCGCCGGCGAGGCACTCGTCGAGAATAGCGTCGGAAATCTGATCGGCGAGCTTGTCGGGGTGGCCCTCGCTAACGCTCTCGCTCGTGAACAAATGAAGGTGCGACATTTTGCACGATTTTACCGCTTACAGGCTCATCGTTTTCAGGTTCGGCGAGACTTCGAACGGGGCAGTGGACCCTCTTAGCTCCTCGACCGTAACGTCGGGGTGGTGTTCGGTTAGGACGAGCCCACTTTCCGGCTTGACGTCGAACACGGCTTTCTCCGTAATGATCCGATTCACAACCTTCTTGCCCGTGAGCGGAAGTCCGCATTCCGGGAGGATTTTCGGCGAGCCGTCCTTGGCTGTGTGCGTTTGGATCACGACGACATACTTCGCGCTCGCTACGAGGTCCATCGCACCACCCATTCCCTTGACCATCTTGCCGGGGATCATGTAGTTGGCCAGGTCGCCGTTGACGCTCACCTCCATTCCGCCCAAGATCGAAAGGTCGATGTGGCCTCCGCGAATCATCGCGAAGCTGTCGGCGCTGCTGAAAAAGCTCGCCCCGGGAACGGTGGTGACGGTCTGCTTGCCTGCGTTGATAAGGTCGGCATCGACCTCGGCTTCCGTGGGAAAAGGGCCGATCCCGAGCAGCCCATTTTCGGACTGGAGAACGATGTCCATGCCTTCCGGGATGTAGTTGGCGATGAGCGTCGGCATCCCGATTCCCAAGTTCACGTACATGCCGTCTTTCAGCTCCTGCGCCGCGCGCCTCACTATTATCTCTCGAGCGTCCATCGCAAGGGAGGTTACCACTTCGGCACTTCCGACTTGTCCGACTTGTCCGACTTGTCCAACGACGAAGTATCATTCTCCTGATGAGCGCTGCAAGCGGTACTAACGCCGCCCGCGTCTACCTCGAAATGATCAAGATCGAGCACTCGATCTTCGCGCTTCCCTTCGCCATGGTCGGCATGATGTACGCGAGCGGCGACGGGTGGCCGGGTTGGCGCGTTTTCCTGCTCATTCTTCTGGCGATGGTCAGCGCGCGGAGCGCGGCGATGGCCTTCAACCGAATCGCCGACGCGAAAATCGACGCTGAGAACCCCCGCACGGCGACCCGGGCAATTCCAGCGGGGCTTCTGAAGCGCAGCCAGGCCCTCCGGTTCCTCGTCGTTTCGTGCGCGGTCTTCTTTGTGGCCGCGGGGCTGCTGAACCGCCTGACCCTCATCCTGGCGCCCCTTCTGCTGGCAGTCTTGATGTTCTATACCTACACCAAACGCTTCACCGCTCTCTGCCACCTCTTTGTCGGGCTATCTCTGGGCCTCGCTCCCGCAGGGGCGTGGGTGGCGGTGACCGGCGAGTTCAGCTGGACGCCTCTATTCTGGATTCTCGCAGTCATGTTTTGGACTGGCGGCTTCGATGTCCTCTATGCCTTGCAGGACGAGGAATTCGACCACGTGCACGGCGTGCACAGCATCCCGGTTTCCCTCGGACGGGCGAACGCGATCATCGTCTCGCGCCTCTTCCACCTCCTCGCCGTTCTGTTCCTGGCCGCCGCAGGAGTGGTGGTTGGCGCGGGCATCGCCTACTTCCTCGGGGTACTGTTCGCGGCAGCGCTGCTCACCTACGAGCAGTCGCTGGTATCGGCGAACGACATTTCAAAGCTCAACTTCGCGTTCTTCACTCTGAACGGCTACGTGTCCCTCGGTTTCTTCTTATTTGCATTAGCAGATGCTCTCCTTCGGCTCGCGTAAACCGGTTCGTAGCGAAACGACGCCTACCTTTTGGGGGAATCCATCAGTTTTCGCCGGTCCTGGTCATCCTACATCTCCACAGGCTCCGTCCATCCCCACTTCTTTCCCTTTCCTGCGCGTACATCCCTTACCTCTTCTATGATCGTGGATAACTCCCTGCAGAAGTCACCATCAAGGGATGAGCGTAGCCCGTGCCTTGTTCCCCAAAAAATGACCACCCCTGAGTTTTAGTTTTTCATCTCCAACTAAGGAGACAGCATTGAACAAAGGAAATCGTTACACGGAGGACCAAATCATCAAGGTCCTAAAGGAAATCGAGGGCGGCGCAACCGTCGCCGGCGTCGCCCGCTCCCACGGGATCTCGGAGCAAACGCTTTACCGATGGCGCGAGCGCTACGGCGGGATGACCAAGTCGGAACTGGCCGAGCTGAGGGCCTTGCAGGAGGAGAACCCGCCGCCTGAAGGCGATCGTGGCCAGCAAGGCAATGGGCATCGAGGCCTACAAGGAGGTTCAGAAGGGAAAATGGTGAGCCCCGCTCCACGCAAGAGCGTTTGCGCGAGCCTTCTGAAAGCGGGGCATTCCCGGGTCCGCGCCTGCCGCGTGGCAAGGCTTTCGCGTCCGGCCAGCCGCGCTAAGAAGAGGGATCGCAACCCTGAGCTTCGAGCAAGGGTGTTGGAGCTTGCCAAGAAGTATCCGCGTTTCGGGTTTCGCAGAATCCATCTCTTGCTGCCCGGGGTGAACCGCAAAGCGGTGCACCGGATATGGAGAGAAGAGGGCCTGAGGCTCTCCCGCCGGCGCCGCAAGCGGCTAAAGGTAGCTTCATCGGCTCCAATGGAACTGACCGGAACGAACCAGGCCCTGGTGTATGGACTTCGCCTCGCAGACTCTTGAGAATGGCCGCCAGGCGCGCATCCTCGCCATCCTCGACTGTTTCAGCCGTGAGTGCTTGCTCTTGAAAAGCGCGGCCTCCTTCCCGAGCTCCTCGGTTCAACGAGAGATCGAATGGCTGTTCCTCGTTCATGGCAAGCCCTCTCGCATCGTTACCGACAACGGCCCCGAGTTTCGCGCCCTCGATCTTCCCGAAGGTGTGGAACCGGCTTTCATCCAGCCCGGCTCTCCGTGGCAGAACGGCCGCATCGAGAGCTTTTTCGACAAGTTGCGCGACGAGCTTCTAAACCGGAAGCTCTTCATGACCGGCTCCTACCTCCAGGCACACCTCGACGAGTACCTGGAGTTCCACAACCATCTCAGGCCTCACCTGAGCCTCGGCGGCCTCACCCCCGCGCGGTTCAATCAGAGCGCCGACTCGACCATACTACGGGAGACGGAACCCTAACACTCTGACCTGGTCAGGAA